>QCFS01000025.1 GCA_003278365.1 Prochlorococcus sp. AG-363-M17
TAAAGAATTAGTAAGTCGGCTACAAATAAAAGAATCAGAGGCAATCATGTGTTCAACAGGAGTGATTGGAACTCCTATCAAAATGAATAAACTAATAAATAAATTGAATGACCTAATCAAGAAACTAGATGGGGATGGAGGCTCTGAAGCAGCAAAAGCGATTCTGACAACTGACCTCGTAATAAAAGAAAGCTCCTATGAAACAAAAATTGAAGGTAGGTCAATACGTATTGGAGGAATGGCAAAAGGCTCTGGAATGATCCATCCAAATATGGCGACAATGCTTGCATTTTTAACTTGTGATGCTTTGGTTCCATATGATCAATGGAGGCAGCTAATACAAAAAACCGCACAGAATTCATTTAATGCAATCAGTGTTGATGGAGATACGAGTACAAATGATAGTTTTATAGCTTTTTCTGCAGGTGAATATATCGAAGAAAAGCATTTATATATTATTGAAGAAGGGTTGGCAAAAGTTACAGAAGATCTGGCCAAATCAATTGCAAGAGATGGTGAGGGTGCTACTTGCTTGTTAGAAGTAGAGATCACTGGTGCGTCAAGTGCTGAAGATGCAAATAAAATTGCTAGAACAATTGCAAGTTCATCATTAGTTAAGACAGCAATTCATGGCAACGATCCAAATTGGGGTCGAATAGTTGCAGCTGCAGGAAGAGCACAAGTAGATATAAATCAAGAGGATATTTCATTACAAATCGGCGAAGTTGAGCTTATTAAAAATGGAACTCCCATCAATTTTGATAAAAAAAAAGCAAGTGATTATATAAAAGAAAAAACCCGAGGGAAGTACCTGGAAAGTGACTGCGTAAAAATCAAACTCAATATTGGGGAAGGTAGCAAAAGTGGGAAAGCCTGGGGATGTGATTTATCAAAAGAATATGTCACGATAAATGCCGATTACACCACCTGAATTCAAATTTCGTCTAAAAGCATGCCAAGAACATTGATATATGGTTTTTTATACGACTTATATTTACACAAGATACTATAATGATTACTAGACTCATAAAGAAAATTCCTTATGAAATATGTAATTACAGGTGCTTTAGGGCATATAGGTTCTTCACTCATTAGAGAGCTTTCAATCTGGAAACCAGACTGCAAAATAATCATGATTGACAACATGTCTGCTCAAAGATATTGCTCACTTTTTAACCTGCCAAAACTTGCTAACTATAAATTTATAGAAGCTGATGTTGGGACAATAAATCTTTCTGATATTTTTAAAGATTCAGATGCAGTATTCCATCTGGCTGCTATCACAAATGCAGCAGGAAGTTTTGCAAGGGCAAAAGAAATTGAAAGCAATAACTTCTCATGCACGCAAAAAGTAGCAAATGCATGCCTAGATCAAAAAATTCCTCTCGTTTATCTATCATCTACTAGCGTATATGGTACATCTAAAGATACTGTTGATGAAAATTGTACTCAGGAAGAATTACAACCACAAAGTCCATATGCTGAAACCAAACTAAAAGAAGAAAAGCTTATCCAAGAACTTGTTGAAAGGGATTTAAAAGCAGTGATATTAAGGTTTGGAACAATTTTTGGGACATCCCCTGGTATGCGCTTTCACACCGCTGTGAACAAATTTTGCTGGCAAGCAAGTATTGGTGAACCTTTATCTGTATGGAAGACTGCATATCATCAACTTCGGCCCTACCTAGATTTAAAAGACGCAATAAAAGCATTTAAGTTTATTCTTGAAAATTCATTATTTGATGGTGAGACATATAATGTTCTAACTGGTAATTACTCGGTGAAAATAATTACTGATATAATCAAAAAAACAATTCCTAATATTAGGATAGAATTAGTTGAGGCAAGAATCATGAATCAATTATCTTATGAGGTGCTAGATTTTAAATTTAGGCAAAAAGGTTTTTTGCCAGAAGGTGATATTGAAAGAGGTATTAAAGAAACTCTTGCACTACTTAATATTCATAATTAGAATATTTGCAATGCTATGATTCTTTTAATCAGTAGGAAAATGAATAAAAATCAACTGAGAATAGATATGTCAATGCAATGAAACTCTGGAATCTTGCTGAACTGCCTGATCTACCCAAACTTAAACTGGCTGTCATTGGACATGTTGAATGGGTATCTTTTATTGCTGTAGATCAACTCCCAGAAGCTGGGAAGATAGGACATTCAAAGCATTACTTTGAAGAGCCTGCAGGTGGAGGAGCAGTTGTGGCTGTACAACTAGCAAAGCTAACAAATCAAAGTATAGACTTTTTTACATCTCTAGGAAAAGACCAATATGGAGAGCAAACTATTTTGAGACTTAAAGAGCTAGGTTTAAATCTAAATGTTGCTTGGCGTGATGAGAAAACAAGACGTGCCATTAGCATTGTTGATCAAGAAGGTGAGCGTGCAATCACAGTTATTGGAAAAAGGCTTCAACCTTGTGGTGCTGATGATTTACCATGGGATATATTAGACTCTTATGATGGAGTTTTTGTAACAGCGACTGACTCCGAAGGACTCTATAAATGTCGCAAATCTCCTTTTCTAGCTGCAACACCAAGAGTGAATTTAAAGACTATTGAAAAAGCTTCTATTTATCTTGATGCACTCATTGGCAGTGGTTTAGATCCAGATGAAAAAGTGCCAAAAAAATATTTTAGTAAACCTCCAAAGTTAATTATATCAACAGAAGGTTCACTAGGAGGTTACGAAAGATCTCTAGGCAGATTTAAAGCATTTCCTATAACGTCTCCTATTAAAGATGCATATGGATGTGGAGATAGTTTTGCCGCTGGAGTAACCGCAGGTTTGTCAGCAGGATGGTCAGTTGAACAAGCCATTAGTCTTGGAGCATATTGCGGCGCTAAATGTACCGATCACTTTGGTCCATATTCAAATTCTCTGTTCATTAACAAAGCCTGATTCTATCAAGCTTCAAGCCTTTTACTTTGCATTATTTCTACGTCGAAAAATTCCACGTCTAATCTTTTTAACCATTCGCTTAGGTTTCCTATCATATTGTATTTCAATTAGATTTAATCTATAGCCAAAAAATGAAATCAAAAGAATAAGAATGAATATGATCAAATAAATAACCATAGTAATTTTTATTAGCATGAATTGTCTACAGTATATAGCCTATGGCCACATGTATATCATAACTACTGTAACAAGAAATTATCAGATACTCTAAAGTAATAAAAAGAATTACATAAACAATGGATTTTTTAATCAGTCTATCTCATATCAACTATTGTAATAAATAATATAGGTATCTATTTATTGACCAATATTTTAGGAAATAACGCAAATAAATGGATAGCAAGTACTCTTGCGAACCAATAAAAAGCTACCACTACTTAAATCTTCTTACTTACTAACGAAAACCTTTGAAGCTGCCAATATCAAAGTGGCTTATGCTCACTCAAGCAATGCACAATCTTGAGATGCATAAGGTATATCCAAGTCGAACTGTTATATGGTGCGAAGCTGCTAGACAAACATCATCCAAATATTCAATATGCTTCGAAACAAAAATACCTACTCTTCAAAAAAGTCCATAGGAGTCTATTAAAGGGCAAAAAGGCTTGGATTGCCTACAGTCCTTACTAAGTGGTTGCTATGAAAGGTGAAATGGGCGATCCAGGGATCGAACCAGGGACATCCTGCTTGTAAGGCAGGCGCTCTACCGCTGAGCTAATCGCCCATACATACAATTCTGCACCACAACAATCCTAAACGCTTGCTTCCCTAGCTTTGTCATGGCATCTGGTAATCAACATGACAAAGCAACACTCCTATGGAGCCTCCCTTTTGGCATTGCCATTGCAAGTGTTTTCGGCCTAAAGAACGGTTTCATTGGAAGTCTTGCATTTATCTTTGGCGGTTTGTGGCTGTCTCCTGATCTAGATACCAGGTCGAATTCCTTCAATCGATGGGGGTTACTACGTATTTTTTGGGTGCCCTACTCCTACGTAATTCCACACCGATCTATCTTGTCTCATGGACCAATAATCGGTAGCTTGCTTAGGATTAGCTATTTGATTATTATCATTGCCTTAGGCTTTTATATTTGTCAAAATTATGGTCTGATTTCTAATGCAAAAACGATGCTAATTTTAGAACAAATTATGAAAATAAATCATAATGAATTAATAGTAATGATAATAGGAGTAGAAGCAAGTAGTTGGTTACACCTTATTCAAGATGGAGATCCTTAATTAAATTCAATCGCACCTTACAATGGTCCCCCATAAAACTAATGCAATGAAAACTCAATCTGCAGGTTTAGAAGAATTAGAATCCCAGAAGCTCTGTCAAGAAGTACTTGATTTAATTAATATTGTAGCTCAATTACGTGATTCAAAGCACGGTTGTCCATGGGATATTGAACAAAGCCATTTATCATTGATTCCGTATGCAATAGAAGAAGCATATGAAGTTGCTGATGCTGTCAGAAATGGAAACTCGAATGATCTAAAAGAAGAGCTCGGTGATTTATTGCTGCAGGTTATTCTTCATTGCCAAATAGCAAGAGAAGAAAAAGAATTTAGTCTTAAAGAAGTTATTGAAGAAGTAAACAAAAAATTAATACGTCGGCATCCTCATGTATTTAAAAAGCGCGAGAGTCTAAATATTGAAACTGTTCAAGAGAACTGGGAGGTTATTAAGTCTTCCGAAAAGCCAAAAATAAAATCTTCTCATCCAATTAGCGATAGGCTTCGGCTAAAAATTCGATCACAATCTGCATTTTCTGGGGCATTAAAGGTTTCCAAAGAAACAGCTAAAGTTGGTTTTGAATGGAATACTTTTTCTGAAGTATGGGAGAAATTTGTAGAGGAGGTTGAAGAATTAAAAGATGCTATTAACCAGAAAAATAAATTACATACTGCCAACGAGTTGGGAGACGTTCTATTTACACTGACTAACATTGCGCGATGGAAAAAACTCGACCCTGAAGAATGTTTAGCAAGAACCAATCAAAAATTTTTAGACCGTTTCTCAATTATCGAAAGAAGTGTGAATGGAAAAATCAGCGAAAACTCATTGCATGAATTACAACAACTCTGGGAAGTAGCAAAAGAGGAACTTGATGAGAAGGTAGACGGTAATGATACTATTGTATAAGATCTTAGATAATCTTCAAAGAAAATGCTAAGCGGAATTTTTTTATGTGTTTATGGTAAGGAAAATGCCAAGCGTTGCCTTATTTTAAAAGGAGTTTATTCATAAACTATACAATGCAAGGGTCTCAGATTCATAAAGAGATTTGGATTGATGAATGCCATAAAGGAGTTCGCTATGGCATGAAAGGCAGGATCCTATTAAATGAGGAAAGTGAATTTCAACGAATAACAATTATCGAGAGTCATCGCTATGGAAAAGGTCTGCTATTAGATGGATGCTGGATGACAGCAGAACAACAAGAAAAACATTATCATGAATGTCTAGTGCATCCTGCACTTTGTGGGGCAAAAGCCATACAAAGAGTGTTAGTTATTGGGGGTGGTGATGGTGGAACAGCAAGAGAGTGTTTAATGCATAAAGAATTAGCAACATTAGACTTAGTTGAAATAGACCCTAAAGTTGTTGAAGTTTGTAAAAAATATCTACCAAGCATAGGAGGTTCTGCGTGGGAAGATCCACGTCTAAAACTACATATTAGTGATGGTGTTTCCTGGGTCTCTAAATGCAAAGTGAACTCTTATGACGTGATACTTGTAGATAGTTCAGATCCATCTGGTCCGGCAGAAGGACTATTCAATGAAACATTCCTTCGAAATTGCAGAAGGATACTTAACACTGGAGGAGTCTTTGCGATGCAAAGCGAATCTCCTGAATCGTTCCTTCAAATTCACCTAGATACAGTGAAGCTTCTCCGGAAAGTATTCAACTATGCAGACCCTCTATATGGATCGGTTCCAATGTATCCAAGTGGCTGGTGGAGCTGGACATTTGCAGCTATGGAAGGGCATCACTACCAAAATCCTTTAAAAAAAAGGGCAGACGCTATTTCACCTCAATGCAAAATTTGGAGTGAAAAGTGGCAAAAAGGAGCATTTGAAGCAATGCCAGCTTTCATAGAACGAGCTCTGGTCTAAAACACTACACAAGGTCTTTCTAGATGTTCGATACAGAAAATGCCATTTATATGGGTAGCAAGCGGAAACCCCAAGGCTGCAAAGTTGGGCTATTTGGCGTTCCATATGACGGAACAACTTCATTCAGACCAGGTACCAGATTTGGGCCTAATGCAATAAGAGAAATGAGTGTCGGGCTGGAGACCTATTGTCCAGAGTTAAAATTAGATCTCAACGAAATTTCATATGTAGACTTGGGTTCCTTAGAGATTCCCATAGGCGATGCTGAAAGAGTAATCAAAGAAGTCGAAAAAGCGACTGCCGAGATAAAAAATATGGGTCTCAAGCAACTAATGCTCGGAGGTGAACACTCAATTACATCTGGTGCAATCACGACACTTTACAAAGCATATCCAGATCTTCTGGTGATTCAATTAGATGCTCATGCAGACCTTCGAAATACTTGGCAAAAGAACCATCACAGTCATGCTTGTGCAATGCGGAGATGCCTAGATGTGATACCTAGCCAACAACTTCTACAAGTAGGAATTAGAAGTGGCACGCGTGACGAGTTTGATGAGCTTCATAGCAGTAAACGCTTGATAAAGCATGTACATGGCCAAAATGCTTACGAATTAGCCCAAGCATTAGAACAACATACAAATAAGCCTATTTATTTAACAGTAGATCTAGATTGGTTCGATCCAAGCGTGATGCCTGGCACAGGAACACCAGAGCCAGGAGGGTATTACTGGAATGACTTTAATTCAATAATAGAAGTTATTAAAAATTACAGCTTAGTTTCAGCTGATATAGTTGAACTTTCTCCTCAACTAGACTTATCAGGATCTAGCAGTGTTCTTGCTGCAAAAGTAGCAAGAAGTTTACTAATGCTCCTGAGCATACCCTAAAGAAATATTTAATCTCAAAATCATATCTGCAATAACTAAATTATTGAATACTCATCCTCTTTACTTGTACTTGCAAGAGAACCCCCAAAATCTAATTGACGATCAATTACGGAAATACGCTCATCCTCTGCAATTCTTGGAAGAGATGGAGACCGCTGCGTCCAATGATGACAAAAGGCAAATTTAGCAAGTTCCACCGGAACCACTAGATTTCTAAGACGACACCAATTTTCAGAAGCTCTCTGGCCCTGAGCACAATGTCGACAGCTGATGCAAGAATCTTTTCTTAGCACTGCACCTCCTCCAGGGAACATAGGTTAAGGAGACTTGACCGATCTAACTTGCAAAACCCTCAAATCTGCGGCTTTCCTTCCAATTTGTTAAGAGAAAGCTAAAACTCCAAGCAATCCTTAAAAGCAATTGATCAATGAAATCTCAACAAACACCCTTATATAGAGAGTGTCTAAACAGCAATGCTCGTATGGTCAATTTTGCTGGATGGGACATGCCTATTCAGTTTTCAAGCGTATTGAAAGAGCATCATGCCGTTCGAGAGAGTGTAGGAGTGTTTGATATATCCCATATGGGAGTCGTGGAACTAAAAGGCATAAATGCAAAAGATAACTTACAAAGACTTGTGCCTACTGATCTGCATCGAATCGGCAAAGGAGAAGCTTGTTACACGGTACTACTAAATAATTCAGGCAAAATACTGGATGATTTGATTATCTATGACCTGGGTCAAAATAATGATTCTACTGAAAGCCTTCTTCTTGTGATTAATGCTGGTTGTTCAAGCAAAGACATCAATTGGTTAAGGCAAAACCTTCAAAAAGAACAGATTTCCATCACTGATGAAAAACAAAATAATGTCCTAATTGCCTTACAAGGACCACTTGCTGAAAATCACCTGCAAAGACTTACAAATGAATCCCTAAAAGGGCTGCCAAAGTTTGGCCATCGTTATATAGACTTAAATGAGTTAAAGGTGGAATCATCAACAAAAGCTTTTATATCAAGAACTGGCTATACAGGTGAAGATGGTTTTGAAATACTTATAAATTCAAAAGCTGGTCAACACCTTTGGAAGCATTTAATCAATGAAGGAGTGACACCCTGCGGGTTAGGAGCTCGCGACACCCTTCGCCTAGAAGCAGGAATGCACTTATACGGCAAAGATATCACTTTAGAAAACACGCCATTGGAAGCAGGATTAGGTTGGCTAGTCCATCTTGAAATGCCATATAAATTCCTTGGGCGATCAGCCTTAGAAGAGCAAACTGAAAAAGGTATTAAAAATCGACTAGTGGGTATTGAACTAGAAGGGCGAGCAATTGCAAGATCTGGCTACCCAATCACATTTAATGGAGAGCATCTTGGAGTAATTACAAGTGGAAGCTGGGCTCCCACACTCAACAAAGCTATAGCCATGGGTTACATATCAACAAAATTTGCAAAAATTGGGAATGCCATAGAGATTGAAATTCGTGGAGAAAAATACCCGGCAACTATTGTCAAGCTTCCTTTTTATCGTCGCAAATGAAAAATCTACCGGCATATCAAAACCATACCGGGAGGATGTTATGGGAAACTCATCCGGAGATCTAATTCTTTCTTAGCTATGCGCAGCAATAGTTGCGGTGATCTGCGCAAAGAGCACATCAGTACTGCAGTTACTTTATGCGGATGGATCGATCGCTGTCGAGACCATGGCGGTGTGATCTTTATCGACCTGAGAGATAGCAGCGGAACTATCCAAATCACAGTTGACCCAGATCAAGGAAAAGAGATGTTCTCCATAGCTGAGAGCCTTCGCAATGAATCGGTCTTGCAAATTAAAGGGGTCGTTAGAGCTAGGCCATTAGAAGCAGTCAATAGCAAGCTTAAAACTGGTGAAATAGAAGTTTTAGCAAGTGAACTCAATGTTCTTAACCCTGTTCGTGGAAACCTTCCTTTCACAGTCTCGATACATGACGAGGAGTCAATTCGAGAAGAAGTCAGGCTGAAATATCGCTATCTAGATCTTAGGCGCGAACGAATGAGCAAAAATCTTCGAACTCGTCATAAAACCATTCGTACTGTAAGAAACTTCCTCGAAGAAGAAGGGTTTATCGAAATTGAGACACCTATCCTGACTAAATCGACCCCTGAAGGAGCAAGAGATTATTTAGTCCCATCAAGAGTTTGTGAAGGCCAATGGTTTGCACTTCCACAATCACCGCAAATTTTTAAACAATTGCTTATGGTTGGGGGTATTGAAAAGTATTACCAAATAGCTCGATGTTTTAGAGATGAGGATCTTCGCGCTGATCGGCAACCTGAATTTACCCAGTTAGATATAGAAATGAGTTTTATGAATCAAGAACAAATTCTTGATCTAAATGAAAGGCTAATCGCAACAATATGGAAGAACATTAAGGGGGTTGAGTTGCCTAGACCATTCCCAAGAATTACATGGGAGCAGGCAATGCATAGATTCGGAACAGACCGGCCTGATACACGTTATGGAATGGAGCTTCATGACATAAATGACATCGCAAGATCAATTAAATTTAAAGTTTTCTCAAATGCTGTTTTATCTGGTGGTTCAGTCAAATGCATAAATGTAAAAGGAGGTAACCAATCAATCAGCAACGTAAGAATTAAACCAGGAGGAGATATTTTTTCAGAAGCTCAAAAAGTTGGAGCTGGAGGGTTGGCTTTTATTAGAGTTCGTGAATCTAACGAAATAGATACTATTGGTGCAATCAAAGAAAACCTCAACGAAGATCAAAAGAATGAGTTACTTCAAAGGACAGATGCTGAGCCAGGAGATTTGATTCTTTTTGGAGCTGGAGAAACATCTACAGTTAACAAGACACTGGATCGAATAAGACAATTTCTAGCCAAAGAACTTGGACTGATTTCAAAAGAAAACAATGACAAAAACTGGAACTTTCTTTGGGTTGTTGATTTTCCAATGTTTGAATTTAATTCGGATGAAAATCGTCTAGAAGCTCTGCATCATCCTTTCTGTGCTCCTAATGAAGAAGATCTTGGACACAACCCAGAGATCTGGTCAAAACAATTACCCAAATCACGTGCCCAGGCATATGATCTGGTACTAAATGGTCTGGAACTAGGTGGAGGTTCTTTACGCATTCATAATTCTGACCTCCAAAAAGCAGTTCTAAAAACTGTTGGGATTTCAGAAAATGAAGCAATAAAGCAATTTGGATTCCTGATAGAAGCATTAGATATGGGTGCTCCACCGCATGGGGGCCTTGCATTCGGTTTGGACAGAATAATGATGCTCTTAATGGGAGAAGAATCCATTCGAGAAGCAATTGCTTTTCCAAAAACCCAACAAGCTCGCTGCCTAATGACTCAGGCACCTTCTGAGACTTCGACTCTTCAACTCGAAGAACTAAGTATTAAAATGGACTTAAAGACACCAGAATAACTTCGCAGAAGAGGAAGCTCCTCAGTGCCTAAGGCATTACAAAGGAGTTGTTCAAGCCAACAAATTCGACAAAAGTAAATCTCGCACTGGAGATCTTGGGAGAGTGCAAGTAACTTGAAGCATCAAAGAAATGCTTATGGCCAAATACGTATTTGTCACTGGCGGAGTCGTCTCCAGTATTGGAAAAGGAATTGTGGCGGCCAGCCTTGGCCGACTGCTCAAATCCAGAGGGTATAGCGTCTCAATCCTGAAACTTGATCCATACCTAAATGTTGATCCAGGCACAATGAGTCCTTTTCAACATGGAGAAGTCTTCGTAACAGAAGATGGAGCAGAAACAGATCTTGATCTCGGACATTATGAAAGATTTACAGATACGGCAATGTCACGGCTCAATAGCGTGACCACAGGTTCGATCTATCAAGCAGTTATCAATAAAGAGCGTCGAGGCGATTACGAAGGTGGGACAGTACAAGTAATACCTCATATAACCAGAGAAATAAGAGAAAGGATTCATCGAGTTGCATCTAATAGTGGAGCAGACGTAGTCATTACAGAAATAGGTGGAACAGTTGGAGACATTGAATCTCTTCCTTTTCTTGAAGCTATTAGAGAATTTAGAGGGGATGTAGGTCCCAATGACTTGGCATATATACATGTAACTCTTCTTCCATTTATTGGGACATCAGGGGAATTGAAAACAAAGCCCACCCAACATTCAGTTAAAGAATTACGTTCTATTGGAATACAGCCCGATGTTCTTGTATGTCGTAGCGACAGAGAAATTTGTAATGAGCTAAAGCATAAAATTGCTGGCTTTTGTGGTGTCTCCAATAAAGGAGTCATAGCTTCATTAGATGCTGACAGTATTTATGCTGTTCCTTTAGCTCTAAAAGAAGAAGGGCTTTGTAAACAAGTCCTCAACGTAATTAAACTAGATGATCATGAAAGTGATATGAATGATTGGTCGCAATTAGTTTATAATCTTCGGCACCCAGGTACTGCAGTAAAAATTGCACTAGTAGGAAAATATGTTCAATTAAATGATGCTTATCTATCAGTAGTAGAGGCACTGAGACATGCATGTTTAAAGCAAAATGCATCGTTAGATCTTCATTGGGTCTGCGCTGAGCAAATTGAAGCAGATGGTGCAGATGAACTTTTAAAAGGAATGGATGCTGTGGTGGTTCCAGGGGGATTTGGGAATCGTGGTGTTGATGGAAAAATTGAATCTATTAGATGGGCAAGAGAAAATCGTGTTCCATTTCTTGGGTTATGTCTTGGTATGCAATGTGCTGTCATTGAATGGGCTCGTAATCAAGCAAACCTACCTGACGCAACAAGTGCTGAACTTGAGCCAAATACTAAACATCCTGTTATCCACTTATTACCAGAACAACAGGATGTGGAAGATTTAGGAGGAACTATGCGACTAGGTGTATACCCTTGTCGATTACAACCAAATACATTAGGTCTCAAACTTTATGAGAAGGAAGTTGTTTATGAACGGCATAGACATAGATATGAGTTTAACAACTCATACAGGAATCTTTTTTTAGAATCTGGTTACAAAATAAGCGGGACATCTCCTGATGGAAGACTAGTGGAATTAATAGAATTAAAAGATCATCCATTCTTTACAGCCTGTCAATACCATCCTGAATTTCTATCTAGACCAGGGAACCCTCATCCACTATTCAGAGGACTAATTGAAGCTGCCCAATTACGTCTACCAGCATCACCAGAAGAAGCCATTAGACAAAAATCTTCAACCAGTTCAAAGGCAAGCTCTAATTCTCAATAATGAACTCATCCGTACCAGTAGTGGAAACCTTTCATTCCATTCAGGGCGAAGGTAATCATGCCGGTAGAAGTGCATTCTTCATCCGACTAGCAGGATGCAAAGTAGGGTGTCCATGGTGCGACACGAAAGATTCCTGGGATGAAACTTCACATCCCCAAAAAACAATCCTAGATATAGCAGGAGAAACTAAAAGAGCAGTCGCAAACGGTGCAGCTTTTATTGTGATTACTGGTGGAGAACCATTGCATCAGAATCTTGATCTTCTATGTAATGAGATTCGCAAATCTACAAAATCAAATACACAGGTCAGTGTCCCCATTCACTTAGAGACAAGTGGTGTAAATCCAATCAGTGGAAACCCTAATTGGATTACTCTCTCACCCAAAAGACATTCACCTCCAAGGCTCAATAATTTAAAGCTTTGCAATGAATTAAAAGTAATCATTCATGAGGTGGCAGATCTGAAATTTGCGGAAAAAATTGCTCAGCAGGCAATAAAGTTAAAATCCAGCAAAGAGGAGTCAACATTCTCAAAAGATCTAGTGCTATTTCTTCAGCCTAGATGGCAAAGTGTTAATGGGCTGAATCTTGCATTAGAACATGTCAAGCATCACCCTCAATGGAGACTAAGCTTACAAATACATAAATGGTTAGAGATTGAATAAATTAAAAAGAGACAAATTTTAATTTATAATGCTCTCATATAAATAATAAGTTTCTAAAAGTTATTTAGATAAAATCATCACTTCCCATTCAAAATATCATGTATGGCTAACCCTACAACAATTGCTCTTCTCTCAGGAGGACTTGATTCCTCAACTGCTGCTGCATTAGCAGTAGAGAGTGGTCAAAATGTTATAGGACTATCATTTAATTATGGACAACGACATAAGAAAGAACTTATAGCAGCTAATCAAATTGCTAATTTCTTAGGCATCACTGAGCATCACACTCTTGATATTGACCTTTATAAATGGGGTGGGTCATCTCTAACAGATTTAAATCAAAAAGTACCTGTTGATGGAGTCAAAGAAAATATCATCCCAAATACATATGTTCCTGGTCGGAATACTGTCTTTATAGCAATAGGCTTAAGCCTAGCCGAAGCAAAAGGTGCAGATCAATTAGTTCTAGGTATCAATGCAATGGATTACTCTGGCTACCCAGATTGCAGACCTGACTATCTAAAGGCGTATCAAACATTAGCTCATTTAGGTAATAAAGCAGGCAGAGAAGGCAAAGGAATTAACTTATGGGCTCCATTAATAAGTTGGGACAAAATAAAAATTACTAAAGAAGCATTACGGTTAAATCTACCTATTGAACTAACTTGGAGCTGCTATAAGGGAGAAGAACAACCTTGTGGAATGTGTGATAGCTGTCGAATCCGGGATAAAGCACTAGAACAAGTAGGAAGAAGAGATCTATGTAGCATAAAAAACTGTGACTTCACTTAAGCGACAACTATGTTGCTGGCATGAGCCGAGCTTTTTAGCCATGCAACTTTCTCAAGAATGGGGAATTGAAGGATTGGTCTGGCTTGATGGTGATAGCAGCACATTAGGAAGATGGGCAATTTTGGCAGTAGACCCTATTAAACAAATCTGTTGTCATGGCTTACCAAATACAACGAAAGACCGAAATCCTTTTAGAGAATTGAATGATCTGGAAATGGGACATTGGACAGGTTGGCTTAGCTATGAAGCAGGTGCATGGATAGAGCCACAAAACCCTTGGAAAGAAGATGAAATGGCAACATTATGGATCGCAAAGCATGATCCTGTTTTAAAATTTGATTTAATAAATAAACAGTTATGGCTAGAAGGCTTGAACGAAAAAAGATTCAATGACTTTTTTCAATATATACAAGAAATTAAAGACTATCCTCATAAACAAATAATATTGGATTCCAAAATTAAAAACAAAATTCCTATAGGCATTCCACCAAGTGAATGGAAATGGTTAACAAAAAAATCAAAATATGTGCAACAAGTCAAAAAAATAAAAAACTGGATTTACGAAGGGGATATCTTCCAAGCAAATTTGTCTGTATGCTGTAAAACAGCGTTCAAAGAAAATATTTCCTTGCTAAATATTTTTAGAAATCTTAAAATGTCATCACCTGTGCCTTTTGCTGGATTAATAGTTGGAGGAAATGCTGCTAAAGGAGAAGCAGTTATATCTAGTTCTCCAGAACGATTTCTAAAAAATAATATTTATGGAGGCATAGAGACAAGACCAATTAAAGGCACTAGACCTCGTAGTAAAGAAGCTTTAGAAGACACTAAAATGGCAGTTGATCTGATTTGTAGTTATAAAGATAGAGCTGAAAATATTATGATAGTAGATCTCTTAAGAAATGATTTAGGAAAGGTTTGCCTCCCAGGTTCAATTAAAGTCAATAAGTTAGTTGACCTAGAAAGCTACCCAAAAGTACATCATCTAACTTCTGTTATTGAAGGTGATCTTCAAAAAAATAAAAATTGGGTCGACCTAATAAAAGCATGTTGGCCTGGTGGTTCAATAAGTGGAGCACCAAAATTACGAGCGTGCCAAAGACTTCATGAATTAGAACCAACTGCAAGAGGACCATATTGTGGTTCAATCCTTAAAATAAATTGGGATGGAAGCCTAGACAGCAACATTTTAATTCGAACAATTATGGTCAATGGTAGTTCACTCCGAGCACATGCTGGTTGTGGAATAGTTGCTGATTCTGATCCTGATAAAGAAGCGGAAGAATTGCTATGGAAATTGCTACCTCTATTAAAAGCCTTGGAATAGTAATGGAAAACAGATCTCTCGCTTGGATTGATGGTAAATGGATGATGCCAAATGAACTATCAATCCCTATATCCGACAGAGGCCTACAAATGGCTGATGGCATTTTCGAAACAATCCTAGTGCTTAAAGGCCATGCAAAACTTTTAAAAAAACATCTAGATAGATGGAATAGAAGTGCCGCACTCTTAGGGATGGCATATCCACCGCCAGAAGATGAAATCACAAAATTGATCAATGAAGGTATAAAACGAACATCATTGAAGAATGCTGCAATAAGAATAAATTGGAGTAGAGGTAACAATTTAAAGCGTGGAACAAGTCTACAAATAGAAAAATATAATACTAATAAGCACAGATTTTGGCTTGAAATAAATAATCATGAACCATCATTTAAAGCTATCTCTGTAATGATAAGTAAGCAAGAAAGTAGAAACGAAAAAAGTATATTAAGTCAATGCAAGACTTTCTCTTATAATCAAGCCATTCAAGCAAAATATGAGGCAAATAAAGCTGGCTTTGATGACGCAATACTCCTAAATACAGCCAACAAACTTTGCTGTGGCAGTTCTTCTAATATCCTTATAAAAAGAAATGGAACATGGATAACACCAAATCTTAAAAGTGGCTGTCTGCCTGGAATCATGAGATCGCAAGGGATTCAAAAAGGGCTTATAAAAGAATCTGAAATACATGGAATGCCAGAAAAAGATGATGCATGGGTTCTAATAAATAGTCTTGGGTGTAATCCTATACAGGAAATAGAAGGGTATGAGTTAAGTAGTATTTTCGATCCAAAAATATTCTGGCAAGACCTACTAAATTATGAAGATATATAGAATAACAACTAATGACTTAAAAAGGTATTGGCATCGTTACATTTGCAGGGCTAGGGGCACAACTAGTGACCTGGTAATCAACTATTCTGCCTATAACGACAATTGATGGTGAACTTAAGTTTTTCTGTCTAACCTCTTCAACAAGTTTATGCAAAGGCGCCTTTATAAAATTCTGTCCAACTACTGTTGCTTGCTGAATAACAACTGCTGGTATGTTTGAATCCATTC
The DNA here is from genome assembly GCA_003278365.1 of Prochlorococcus sp. AG-363-M17. Classification (GTDB taxonomy): domain Bacteria; phylum Cyanobacteriota; class Cyanobacteriia; order PCC-6307; family Cyanobiaceae; genus AG-363-P08. Next base: position 16,080 of record QCFS01000025.1, read on the forward strand.
CACCACTGAGCAAACTTGATACGATGTGTTCAAGATTATGTAAACCCATATAAATAACCAAGCTATCACTAGCTTGAGCTAAAGATTTCCATTTTACAGAAGGTCTTCGTTGATCGACTAATTCATGGCCTGTGATGAAAGTAACTGAAGAGCCTGCATGTCTATGTGTTACAGGGATTCCTAAGTATGCAGGAGCTGCGATTCCTGCAGTAACTCCAGGTACCACTTCAATTGGGACTTTATGAATATGCAAATAAGCAGCTTCTTCACCACCTCTTCCAAACACGAATGGATCACCACCTTTTAAGCGAACAACACATTCATAACGAGTTGCCTTTTCTAACAAAACTGCATTGATTTTGGCTTGTGGAAAAGAATGATGTCCACGACGCTTACCTACAAAGGTCAGGTCACATCTATCTTTTGCAATTTGAAGAACTTCTTTAGGAACCAAAGAGTCATATACCAGTGCATCACATTCGGATATAAGACGGTGAGCTTTTACAGTAATTAAGTCTGGGTCACCTGGCCCCGAACCGACCAAATAAACCTTTCCTATATGATTATTGGTCATAGTAAGAACCTCAATAATTGAACCAAAGCATTACGTAATTGTTCAATCTGTAGCAAGGATGAGTGTTCGTCAGCAGTGTATTGTCTCAAGAGATCAGTATTTCTGTTAGGAACCATAGAAAAAGGAATTGGAAAATATCTACATTGTGTTGCTAAACGAAAATCATTCCAATCTTCCCAAGAAACTACGGGGATTTTCAATATATCTGCTAAAAATTTTAAATAACGACTACCTAGGCCAACTGCTAAAGGATGGTGGACTAAGGCTGGAGATCCTTGCTTAGTTTCCTCAAGAACAAAATCTTGCAAGATAGACAACCAGGGTAACCAGGAGCCTAAAAAAGGAAGAAGAGTTGTAGAGATTCCTTGATCCTTAAATCTATTCCGAATCATGGGCACATCCAGGCAAACATGCCTACCAGGAAGTAAGAACAAAGGAATAATCAAAATCGAATTTGCACTTGTTTTAGGGATGAAAGAGGTTGTAAGTGCCTCAATTACGATTGAAGATTCAGTATGTTCTCGAAGTTGGTGCACAACGGAATGGAATAACGGGTGAACTAATCCATCCGATGAACCATGAATAATTAAGCGAATCTCACCGAAATCTTTGAGAGAAGAAGATTTTCGTAACAACGGCCACGGATAAAAAGAGCTTTCCGGTGCTGTTATTGATGAAACGTTCTCTATGACAGGCAAAGAATGAGTTCTTACCATTACAGCAGATCTAAAGGGCTAGAAAAAAGATTCAAAAGAAATTCGAGTCATGCTGAAAAGAACAATCCAAGGGGATTCAAAAGTACCTTTGAACGGGACCTGTACGCGATGAAACAGGTGGGAAAAATGCTAAAAGATGGGGCTATTAGATGGATAGGAGAGATCGGGAGACAATACTGAGTAATGAAGGTCAATACATAATTAATGAACACAGCGAAGCTATTCGATGTATTCAATATAACAAAAATGAAAATTCGACGAATTTACAAAAATGTAATTAGTTATACGGACTTTATAGATCTCTATAGAGGTTAATAGAATCAAGAATTTAATTTTATTCAGGATTACTTAAATGCAGAATAAGGTTTCATTGAATAAATAATTTTGGTTGTCACCAAAAATGCTATCAAACAAGATTTAAAAAAGTCATGACTATTTCTTCAGCAGAAAAATCCTATCTTGCAGGTAAAAAATTGAATAAAATCGAAAAAAATAAGGCTATTAAAGATGGTCTAGAAGTAGGGGCTGAATTAGAGAATTTTGCAAAATTAGGATGGGAAGATATGGACAAAACCGACTTAGAACTACGATTGAAGTGGTATGGGATGTTTTGGAGACCAAAAACACCAGGGAAATTCATGCTTAGATTAAGGATTCCAAATGGAATGCTTAATAGTCATCAATTAGAGGTAATTGCATCAATAGTCTCGAGGTACGAGGAAAATGGTAGCTGCGATATCACAACTAGACAAAATCTACAACTAAGAGGAATCTTAATAAGTGATCTTCCTGAAATCCTTAGAAGACTAAAAAAAGCAAATATTAATACAATTCAATCTGGCTTTGACAATCCAAGAAATGTAACTGGAAATACACTAGCAGGGGTAGATCCTAATGAAATTATAGATACAAGGAAATACACGAAATTACTAGATGAATATTTAACAAATAGTGGGAATGGAAATAAAGACTTCTCAAACTTGCCTCGTAAATGGAATACAGCTGTCGCTGGTGCCAAGGATAATTTTTTATTGCATAATGATATAGTCTTTCACCCTGTTCAAAATAAAGGTGATCTTGGGTTTTCTATATGGTTGGGAGGGATATTATCATCACAATTAAATGATTATGCTATTCCGCTAAATGCATGGGTTAAGGAAAAGGATATATGCAGGATAACAGGTTGTATTATATCGATTTGGAGAGACTTTGGAGAGCGAGATAAACGACCCAAGGGAAGATTTAGATTTTATCTAAATCAAATTGGTATCAAAGAATTTAGAGAACTTGTTGAAAAAAGATTTGGACATCTTGAATATGACCCAGGATCAACATTTGCTGAGAAGCCAAGATCATTGTTTGGAATTCATCCTCAAAAACAAGCAGGTCAATATTTTGCAGGTATACATGTACCAATTGGTCGACTTACTGCAGAAGACCTTCAAGATTTATCTGAAGTAAGTAAAAAGTATGGTAGTGGTGAAATAAGGTTAACCGAAGATCAAAATATAGTAATTGTAAATATAAAGTCAGAAAATATTGAAGAGTTTAAAAACGATTCTCTTATCCTACGTTTCCCTCTAAAGCCTCTACCAATTGCAGCTGGAACTGTATCGTGTACTGGTAATACATACTG
>QCFS01000026.1 GCA_003278365.1 Prochlorococcus sp. AG-363-M17
TTGTCTTTGCTTTCGGTTATAGGGCAAAGCCTGCTTGGTGCTCGAATGGCAACAACCTGGTCAGCTCAAAGATGCCTTGATTTAGGACAGTCATGTCAATGGCTTACTTGGCATCGTTTTTCTGCAATTCCTGTCGCAGTATTTGTCTTGTTATTTGTGATGACTTCATTATTTGCTGGTGGTTGGGCTAGAACACAATGGCTTTACTTGATCTCTGCCCTTGGTTTAGTTCTTCTTCAAGTCACCCTTGGATTACTTTCTCTAAGCTTGGAACTTTCTGAACCTTTCGTGACAGTCGCACATCAATTAGTTGCGGCTCTTTTGGTTGCTCTCCTAGCGTCTTTAACCTTTCGACGTCCTGGGGATTCAGAGCCAAATTCTTTTATTGAAAATCCCACCTCACCCTTGGACCCTTGCCATGGTTAGTTCTACTCCAGAGTTGCTTCAGGCAGATTCCAAAAGGGAGAAATTTGTACCTACGCGAAGACTTGTCAAATTACCTCCTTGGTTAGAGGTGGCTAAGCCCAGGCTGATCCCATTGCTCTTGGCTACCACCCTTGGTGGGATGGCTTTAAGCGAAGGATGGCCTGTGTCTTCACCAAGATTGGCTTGCACTCTTGGAGGTGGAGCTCTTGCAGCGGCAGCAGCAGCAGTATTGAATTGTCTTTGGGAGCAGGATTTAGATGGGAAGATGCAACGGACAAGTGGAAGGGCATTGCCTTCTGGCCGTTTGTCTCCAACAGCAGCCTTCGCAGGTGCTATTGCGCTTACTTTTGCTGCTTCTGTTTTATTGGTTGGAGGAGTTAATTGTTTAGCTGCTGGGCTTTCTCTACTTGGGCTTTGTAGTTATGTGCTTCTTTATACAGCTTTTTTAAAACCTCGAACCTCGAAGAATATTGTTATAGGAGGAGTTGCTGGAGCTATTCCTCCTTTGGTAGGAGCTGCTGCGGCTGCTGGGCATATAGGCCTTGGAGGCTGGTGGCTTTTTGCTCTGGTAATGGTTTGGACACCTGCACATTTTTGGGCTTTAGCAATGTTACTCAAAGATGACTACCGCTCTGTAGGCATACCAATGCTTCCAGTTGTTAAGGGCTCTCACTATACGGCTAAGGCAATCCTTCGATATGGTTGGTCTACTGTTTTGCTTAGTGGTCTTGGTATTTGGGCTTTGCCTGAAGGTGGATTGCTTTATGGCTTATTGATAACACCATTTAATGTTCGGCTACTTCAAATGGTTTACAGACTAGGAGCCGATCCTGATGATGTTCGCCGTGCCAAAGAATTATTTCGTTGGTCAATCCTTTATATGTTTGGTATTTGTCTTCTTTTGGTGATGAGCCGTATGCCATTGGCTGTTCATTTTGACTCGCAAGCTTTTGAGTTGTTAAGGCATATTCCAAATGGATGGAATATCCTTTAAAGAACCAATTGATTAATTAATGATTTTCTACTAAAGACATGCTCTCTATTCAATCTATCGACAAGAGGATTTCATAATGAACATGGTTGAATTGACGAGGCTGAAAAAATCTTATGGCTCTATTAATGCTCTTAGAGACCTTGAATTAAAGGTTCCACAAGGTTGTTTATATGGCCTTTTGGGGCCAAATGGAGCGGGAAAAACTTCCACTTTGAGGGTAATTACAACTTTATTAGCCCCTGATTCCGGAAATGTAACTATTGCTGGAATAAATGCATTAAAAGAACCACATCTTGTAAGAAATTTATTGGGATATGTTGCTCAAGAAGTCGCTCTTGACAAGATTCTTACAGGAAGAGAATTGCTTCAGTTGCAGGGCAACCTTTATCACCTTAAGGCTGATAAGTGTAGTCAAAGGATTGATTTAATGATCGCAAAGTTGGATATGTCTTCCTGGATTGATAGGCGATGTGGAACCTATTCAGGAGGGATGAAAAGAAGACTTGATTTAGCAGCAGGTTTATTACATCAGCCGCGATTATTAGTACTTGATGAACCAACAGTAGGACTTGACTTTGAAAGCCGTTCGACAATTTGGGATCTATTGCGAGAACTCCGAACTTTAGGGACCACAATCCTTTTGAGTAGTCATTATCTTGAGGAGGTAGAGATGCTGGCAGATCACCTGGCCATTATCGATAATGGCCAGGTGATCGCTGAGGGCACTCCTAAACAATTAAAAAATCAACTTGGAGGTGACCGTGTAACGTTAAGAGTAAGGGAATTTAGTGATGAAATTGAGTCGGAGATGGTAGGGAATTTGCTTGAGTCACTCGACGTTGTAAATCAGGTAGTGATTAATAAGTCTCAAGGCTTTTCTCTTAATTTGGTTGTAAATAGTGAGGATGCTTTGCCTTTGATTCGAGCAAAGCTAAATAAAGCAGAATTACCAATTTTCTCTATTTCTCAAAGCCAAGCCAGTCTTGATGATGTTTATTTGCAGGCAACTGGAAGAACCCTTATGGATGCTGAACTAGCAGTTGTTGGGAAAAGAGACCCGAAACTTGAAAGCAAGCAGGCCATGCGATAAACCAATTAACTTGTTTTAATTGGTCAAGTGTCCTTTTATTTTGCTCTTTTTGAATTGATTTTTATTTTCTGTTGATTTTATGACCAACCCTCTAGAAGCTAAAACATCATTGGCTCCTATTGATAAAAGTGATAGGGCTTTTTTGCTGCAAGAGACGTCTGCTTTGACAAAACGTCTTTTTATACAGCTTGTTAGACGCCCTTCGACTTTAATTGCGGGTGTCTTGCAACCTTTGATCTGGTTGGTTCTGTTTGGAGCTTTATTCTCTAATGCTCCTGAAGGAATGTTGCCAGGCGGTATGAGCTACGGCCGTTTTTTGGGGGCAGGCGTAATTGTTTTCACCGCTTTCAGTGGAGCACTTAATGCTGGTTTACCAGTAATGTTTGACCGTGAATTTGGTTTTCTAAATAGACTTTTAGTGGCCCCACTGCAGAGCCGTAGCTCTATTGTTTTTGCTTCTGTTATTTATATCAGCTCCATAAGCCTTGTTCAAAGTCTTGCGATTATGGTTACAGCTTCATTATTGGGCTATGGCTGGCCAGGAATAAGTGGCCTTGTTTTAGTTTTGGTGACATTGCTATTGCTTGTTTTTGCCGTAACTGCAATCAGTTTGGGATTGGCATTTGTTTTACCAGGCCATATTGAGCTTATCGCAGTAATCTTTGTTGCTAACCTTCCTCTCTTGTTTGCAAGTACGGCTTTGGCACCTTTGTCATTTATGCCTACTTGGATGGGCTGGCTAGCAGGCCTAAATCCCCTTACCTTTGCTATTGAGCCCATCCGTGCTGCTTATAGTGGCCCCTTAGATCTCAGCGTTGTTCTTTTTCATGCTCCCTATGGAGATGTGAATGGATATGAATGCTTGAGTCTTCTGATGGTTCTCGCTCTTGGGTTGTTTGTCTTCATCCGCCCAATTTTGAACCGTAAACTCTCTTGATCTCGTGACTGAAGTCCTTTTCGAATCTCCAGCTGCTCGCCAATCTCTGCTTAGGCAAGAGATCCTTGATGCAACCGCACAAAAAGATGAGAAGATCTTGGACCATCTTCATTTTCAATGGGTGCATCGTTATGGATTGGAATCATTGCCTTTCTCGACTCAGGTTGATTCTTCTAACTCTGACCTGTTTGAGTATGACCAACAAATGACTCCAGTAGAAAAAGACGAAGTAGACGAAATAACTTTTAGGCATGGTGAACCTATGGAATTGACTTCATCTTTAGAAAACATTGAACATTCAGAAGTCGTAGAGGAGGAAACTGTTGAAGCTATAACTTCATTAGAGGATATTGAACATTCAGAAGTCGTAGAGGAGGAAACTGTTGAAGCTATAACTTCATTAGAGGATATTGAACATTCAGAAGTCGTAGAGGAGGAAACTGTTGAAGCTATAACTTCATTCAATGATGTTAGGTCAATGTTAAATGGTTATGTAGATGAAGTTAAAAACATTTTAAATGAAAAGAAAAAATCAAAAATTGATGATTTGCAATCACAATCTTTCACTGACTCTCAGCCTTCAAATTTAATGCCACCTCCCAGAAGAATTAGTCATTTGAGTAGGTGGTTGCCTGGAGTTGACGATGAAGACCTCCCAAAGGCATCATAAAAAAAAGCAATATAAAAATAGGAATATAAAGGTATATTGATTGAAAGTCCAATATCATTGTATTAACTCACGTCAATTCCAAAAGGTTATTTACCTAAGTTGATTCTCTGTATCAGCTTATTATTCTCAGAGAACATCTAATATTTCGAAGCTATAGCTATTGGTCTATTATCTTTTGATTTAGTTAATAAATTTAGACTTATAAAAATATTTATTAATTACATCATTCCTGGCATTCCCATTCCACCCATTCCACCCATTCCACCCATCATTCCACCCATTCCACCCATTCCACCCATTCCACCCATGGGGTCTCCACCACCATCTGCACCTGCAGGCATAGGAGGTTCAGGTTTGTCTGCAATTACTACTTCAGTTGTTATTAGCAATGATGCAATAGAGACTGAATCTTGAATGGCTAGGCGAATGACTTTTGAGGCGTCAATGATTCCTGCTTTTAAGAGGTCTTCGTATTGCCCTGTTAGTGCATTAAATCCTTTGTTAAGCCGTTTGATTTCTGATATAACAACGTCTCCATTCTGGCCTGAATTTTTGGCAATTTGCCTGACAGGAGCTAGAAGAGCTCGTTGAATTATTTCTACACCAGTCTTTTGATCACCTTCAAGTTTTTTGGCGAATTCTGATAAGTCTTCGCTTAGTTTTAGTAATGTTGTTCCTCCACCAGGAACAATACCTTCTTCTACAGCTGCTTTTGTAGCATTAAGAGCATCTTCTATCCTTAACTTACGATTTTTTAGCTCAGTTTCAGTAGGAGCACCAACTTTGATAACTGCAACTCCCCCCGCAAGCTTTGCGATTCTTTCGTTTAACTTCTCCTGATCATATTCAGATTCTGTTGCTTCCAATTCACGTTTAATGGACTCAACTCTTGCTTTGACCATCTGCATTTGATCATCGTTTGCAACTATTGTTGTCTTGTCCTTACTAATAGTTATTTTTCGTGCTTTACCTAGGTCCGATAAGGTGACTTTATCAAGTGACATTGCTTTGTCTTCACTTATCAATGTTCCACCAGTAAGTATTGCTATATCTGATAAAGCAGCTTTACGCCTTTCTCCAAAAGCAGGAGCCCGAACAGCAGCAACTTTTATAATCCCTCTATTTTTATTGACTACTAATGTTGCGAGGGCTTCACCTTCTACTTCTTCTGCAAGGATTACTAATGGTGTTGATTCTTTCTGCACGCTTTCTAGTACAGGCACTAAATCTGCAACGGTACTTATTTTTTGATCTGTAATTAATATCAAGGCATTTTCAAATTCGCAAATTTGTCGATCTCCATCTGTAACGAAGTAAGGAGAACTATAGCCTCTATCAAAAGCCATGCCCTCAGTGATTTCTAGTTCGGTTGCGAGAGATTTCGACTCTTCAACAGTAATAACTCCATCTACAGTTACTTTTTCCATTGCTTCGGCGACTATTTTCCCTATTTCTTCATCTCCTCCGGCACTTACGGTTGCCACTTGACAGATTGCTTGACCACTTTCAACAGATTTGCTGAGTTTTTCAAGTTTTTGTATTGCATGACTCGTTGCTTTCTCCATCCCTCTCCTTAGCTCGATAGGACTTGCACCTGCGGCAGTATTCCGAAGCCCTTCGTGAACCATTTCTTGAGCAAGAACTGTTGCCGTTGTAGTGCCGTCTCCAGCCTTCTCTTTTGTCTTAGAGGCCACTTGTTCGATTAGCTTGGCTCCTATGTTTTCGAAGGGATCCTCTAGCTCTATCTCTTTGGCAATAGTTACACCGTCGTTGACGATATCAGGAGCGCCGAACTTCTTTTCTAGGACTACATTCCTTCCTCGTGGCCCTATGGTGACTCGTACAGCATTGGCTAACGAATTAACCCCACGCTCAAGTGATCCGCGAGAGTCATCTGAAAAGCTAAGTAGTTTACTCATGATTGTCTTATACCCATAATCAATTTCCCACAGCAAGTTCATTCACGGCGAGGGGAGGTGAGTGGGGAAAGCCGAATTATTGACGATTGATTTTTGCTCACAACCTTTTAACTGGGTATGGTCCAGCTATGAATGACTCGGGCACACTGTTTTTTGTTCTTATGGCAGGACTTGCCGGAACAATGACATTGGTTTATGTGCCGCTTCGTTTTTTCTTGACTGCAACAGAAAGAAGTCGAAGATTAAAGCTTCTTCAAAGAATCAGAAGGTTGCGGGATGAGCTTGGACAGCCACTTGATAAATAGATTTTTTTTCTTCCTAGCCCATTACCATCCCACCATCGATTTGAAGTACTTGTCCTGTTATGTAGGCAGCAGCGGGATCTAGAGCTAGGAACCTTACTGCTCCAGCTACTTGTTCAGGTGTCCCAAAAGTCCCTAGAGGAATAGCAGAAAGAATTTTTTCCGAATCAATATCTTTGGTCATATCAGTAGATATGAAGCCAGGAGCAACAGCATTAACTGTGATTCCCCTACTGGCGAATTCTTTTGCAGCACTTTTTGTAAGTCCTAAAACACCAGCTTTCGATGCTGCGTAGTTCGCTTGTCCTGCATTACCCATTAATCCGACAACGGAAGTGATGTTAATAACCCTGCCAGCCCTTTGCTTGAGCATTGGCCTGGCCACTGCTCTTGTGCATAGGAACACGCCGCTTAGATTCAGGTTGAGTACTGATTTCCAGTCCTCTGTTTTCATTCTCATCAACAGGCCATCGCGAGTAATGCCTGCATTGTTTATAAGTACATCTATTCGACTACTCTTTGAAAGCACGCTGCTCACTAAGTTATTGACTTCATTTTCCTCTGCCACATTTGCTTGAATTGAGTAAGCCCTACCTCCAGAAGATTTAATTGTCGAGACAACTTGTTCTGCTTCTTCGGAAGAGTTGGCATAGTTGACTACCACCTCTAAACCTTCTTTAGCAAGAGAAAGAGCTACTGCTTTCCCTATCCCTCGGCTTGCTCCTGTCACTAGAGCAGTTTTGCCAGTGAATTGATTAGAAGATGTCATTTAGAAGAATTACGCCAAAGGGTTCTATATAGCTTGCTATCTATTGTCTTAGCTGCTCTTGCAAGCCTTCTATTTATAAAGCCACTCGTACGTTTTCTAGAACAACCAGCTGGGTCAATAAAGTTTCTTCAAGTCTCTCCTGGAGAATTCCTTTTTGTATCTATAAAAGTAGCTGGCTATGCAGGACTCATAATTGCCCTCCCCTACATTCTTTTTCAAGGATTATCTTTCGTAATTCCTGGACTAACAGTCAAAGAAAAGCGTCTTATTGCCCCAGCAGTTATAGGGTCAGGAATTTTATTTTTAACAGGTCTCGCTTTCGCATGGTGGGCCTTGGTACCAGCGGCTCTTCGATTTCTACTTAACTATGGAGCTGACGTTGTAGAGCCAATTTGGTCAATCGAAAGATATCTAGACTTTGTTCTTCTGCTAATGCTCTCTACAGGATTAGCTTTTCAGATTCCTGTTCTGCAGCTACTTCTTGGAATATTTGGGTTAATCAATTGGAAACAGATGCTATCTGCATGGCGCGGTGTAGTCCTTGCAGCTGCTGTAGCAGGTGCCGTTCTAACCCCTTCAACTGACCCGATTACTATGCTTCTTTTAACAGGTGCAATCTCTGGGTTATTTCTTGGTGGAATTGTTTTAGTTGCAATAACTGATCAATTTAAAGAACAAATTCATCCAAACCCTGATCAACCCTCAGCGGCAGACTGAGCGCTTTCCCTAGCTTAGGTTTCTTGGGAGTTGTAGCTAACCACACTCTCACCTCTTCTCCAAGGCCAAGTCTGTTAATAACCTCAACCACTTCTGCAATATGCATTCGATAAGCACCTTCGCTTAAAGGGAACGATTGTTGCTCTAAATAAGCCCACATCACCTGCAAATAAAGACTTTTGTTTCTTACTACCAATTGGAGGTCGTAGCTTGCGCCCCACCTATCTCTAAGGCAATTAATGACCTCATCAACCTCAAGAGGCACTGGTAAATCTATGGATTCGGTGTCAGACAAACGGAAAGGTTTTGATGAAATTACAAACCCCAGTCTTTGCAAAGCATGGAGTGCCCCTCACAGTCCATAATGGACTTAATTGTGCTCTGATTGACAACCCTCATGACACAAACGACCACTGGAGATGTGCCCTCAATGGGCCGAAGGCAGTTTATGAACCTGCTTACATTTGGCTCCCTGACTGGTGTTGCACTAGGAGCGTTGTATCCAGTGGTGAATTACTTCATCCCTCCGAGGGCAGGTGGTGGTGGTGGTGGAACAACTGCAAAAGACGAATTAGGTAACGATGTGACGGCATCAGGATGGCTTTCTAATCACCCAACTGGCGACAGAAGCCTTGTTCAAGGTTTAAAAGGAGATCCAACCTATTTAATTGTTGAAGGCCAGAATGCGATTGGCAATTATGGAATAAATGCTATTTGCACACACCTAGGCTGCGTGGTCCCTTGGAACAATGGTGCAAACAAATTCATTTGCCCTTGCCATGGAAGCCAATATGACGCAACCGGGAAAGTTGTTAGAGGGCCGGCTCCACTATCTTTGGCAATAGCAAACGTCGTTGTAGAAAATGACAACGTATTTGTAAGCCAATGGACCGAAACAGACTTCCGTACAGGTGACAAGCCATGGTGGACCTAAAACCTATCTATTCATTAAAGATTTCCTTCATCTTCTTAATTCCATCATGAGCCGCATTTTTTCAGTATTACTTAGCTCCTTAATCATTGCTTTTTCAATGATTTTTGCCCCTTCTGCAAGCTGGGCATACCCCTTCTGGGCTCAACAGAATTATGAGAATCCCCGTGAAGCCACAGGGAAGCTAGTTTGCGCTAATTGCCACCTTGCCAAAATGACCACACAGGCAGAAGTGCCTCAATCAGTAGGAGCAGACAGCGTATTCAAGGCAGTAGTAAAGATTCCTTATAAAGATGGAACCAAAGAAATTGGCGCTGATGGGAGCCAGGTACCACTTCAGGTTGGTGCGGTAGTAATGCTGCCAGAAGGATTTACACTTGCCCCTCAAGATCGTTGGACTGAATCAATAAAAGAAGAAACAAAAGGTGTTTACTTCACTCCATACAGCGAAGATCGTGAAGACATAATTCTGGTAGGTCCTCTTCCTGGCGATCAGAATAGAGAAATAGTTTTCCCAATACTCTCTCCAGATCCTTCAAAAGATAGCAATATTCATTGGGGGAAATATTCAATTCATGTCGGAGGCAATCGAGGTAGAGGGCAGGTTTATCCCACTGGCGAGAAAAGCAACAATTCATTATTTACATCATCAGTAGCAGGAACAATCAAATCTATTGAGAATGATAATGATGGTTCAACCCTAATAAAAATTCAAACTTCAGATGGATCCGAAGCCATTGAAAAGATCCCTGCTGGGGCGGCAATTCTAGCTAAAGAAGGTGACAATATTTCACAAGGTTCAGAACTAACTGAAGATCCCAATGTAGGAGGATTTGGCCAACTTGACACAGAAGTTGTTCTTCAAAACCCAATAAGAATATTTGGTCTTCTTGCTTTCTTTGCAGCAGTTTCCATAGCACAGATGTTATTGGTTCTCAAGAAGAAACAAGTTGAAAAAGTACAAGCCTCAGAAGGTATCTAACGGATTAAAACTTAGCCTTTGATGCATCTATCTATAGCAGTTTTTCAGTCTCCAGGGCCTGAGCTTTTACTGCTAGGTCCTTTCAGCCTGAGATGGTATGGGCTCCTTATAGCTATAGCTGTTTTTACTGGACTAAATCTCTCTACTTACCTAGCAAAGAAAAATAATTTGGACTATTCAGCTATAAATGACTTGCTGCCATTGTTAGTACTTTCAGGAATAATCGGAGCTCGCGCTTACTATGTATTCTTTGAATGGAATGCTTATAAAGATAACTTCCTTGATATTTTTGCTATATGGAGAGGCGGCATTGCTATTCATGGAGCATTACTTAGCGGAACCTTAGCTCTCATCTTTTTCTGCAGATTAAGGAAGTTAGCTTTTTGGGATTTCTTAGATGTAATTGTGCCATCAGTAGCTTTAGGGCAAGCGATAGGTCGGTGGGGAAATTTCTTCAACAATGAAGCCTTCGGATTGCCCACCAATCTTCCATGGAAAATATATATCCCATACATGTACCGACCAGAAGAGTTCATAAATAACGAGTACTTTCATCCAACATTCCTATATGAATCGATTTGGAACTTTACAATTTTCTTTGTTTTAATTTTGTTATTAGTTTTAAGCTCTAAAAGATATATAAGATTGCACCCTGGGGTAATTAGCTGTATTTATATGATTTCCTACAGTTCTGGAAGAATATGGATAGAAGGTTTACGAACAGATTCTCTTTGCATAGGAGCCTTACCTCCCTCTTGCGAGGGAGGTATAAGAATTGCTCAAGTAGTTAGTATCATTCTCATAGGTATAGCCTCATTAGGCATAACTTGTATATATATATGGAAGAAGGAACTTCCAGACCCATCTAATTTCAGGAAAGGTAAAACAAACACATGATTCCAATTGCAATTGTAGGCGCAGGCCCAGGCGCCCCTGATCTATTAACAAGAAGAGCAGAAGAACACATAAAAAAGGCAGAAGTCCTTATTTGGACAGATTCATTAGTAAACCCTGAAATCACCTTGCTAGCTCCATCCTCTTGCGAACTTATCCCAACAAGTTCACTTACTCTCGAAAAAATTATTCCACTATTAGTAGACAGATCGAAGAAAGGTAAAAAGGTTGTTAGGCTTCATGATGGCGACCCTTGCTTATATGGTGCTATTTCCGAACAAATATGTGGACTCATTGATGCTGATATTGATTTTGAAGTCGTCCCAGGAGTGAGTGCTTATCAGGCTACCGCCGCATCACTAAAAGCGGAATTGACAATACCTGGATTAGTCCAAACAATTGTCTTAAGCCGAGCAGGTGGAAGAACTGGAACACCAGAAAGGGAAAAATTAGAAAATATAGCGCCCTTAAGAGCATCACTTTGTCTGTACTTAAGTGCAAGACATGTCGAAGAGGTCGAACACATACTTCTTAAAAGTTATCCTCCCGAAACACCGGTTGCAATCAGCTACAGGATAAGCTGGCCTGACGAATGGATCAAAATTGTCCCACTACGCGAAATGGCAAGTACTTCAAAAGCCAATAAACTAATTCGTACAACTCTCTATTTGATAAGTCCAGCTCTAGAAAAAACAACCATGCGTTCCAAGCTATATTCAGCTAGTCATACGCACCTTTTTAGAGGTGCTCGAGAAGAAGAATGAGCTCGTAAATCAACCTAAAATTCAATAAGAAAAACGCAGGTGACTCTAAGCAAAGGAATAATTATAGACGCTCACAATTCAAAGGGATTTCAGCAAAGGTTAAAGACCCTGACATTCCATCAAAAGCAACCTAATGTTTAGCTACTTATTCAAAGAGTCAAGTTGTGACCAATCAGACTCCTGGGAACTCCTCAGTCAATAAAGATTTGAATTCTAAAAAGGATGATACTCTTTCTGAGATTGGAGCCTTCATAAAAAAAACACGGATTGAGAAGAATTTTTCTTTAGAAGAAATTGCTACAAGCCTAAAGATCGGCAAAGAGCAGTTAAAGGCTCTTGAAGAAGGAGAGCAAGAGCTTCTTCCCGAGCCAGTATTTATAAAAGGAATGATACAGCGTGTTGGCGAGAAGTTAAATATAGATTGTGAAGCCTTTATCCAGGAAAATTCAAAGAGTAAGAACACAGGATCGACTGAAGTTAATAGCAATGAAAGTAGAAACAAGAACCTTCTTAATTTCAAAGGAAGACTGCTCAAATACTTTCCAAGTATTTCGATACTTATAGGAATTGCAATTGCAATTCCTATAGCTTTGTATCATTTTAATAAATCACCTAAGCCTCCAAACCGTAACTCAATAAATTCAAATCTTCCCAACAAGAAAGTTAGGAGAATAAGCAAAAGCCTTATTGGCCCAGACAGCATTACACTTACCAGCAAAGAACCAAGCTGGATATCTCTTCGCAACAAAAAAGGAGTAGTTATCTATGAAGGTGAACTTAAGAATTCATTGAGTTATTCTGCTGCAAGTGGAATAGAGTTATTTACACAAAGACCCGATTTAATCTTGGTTAAAACAGGAAATCAGAATCCCATCCCTTTAATTAAGAATAAAGATTTGGAGTGGTTTTTTATAACAAATGAAAACAAGAAAACAATTCCATTAAATCCATCAATTAATTTGAACGATTAAGTTAATCCCTGTAATCTCATGGAATAATTGCCCACAGTTATCTAGGCTCCATTTTTCTAAGCTTAAATCTATTCCAGGATCATCCGAAACCAAGTTAATTATCAAATCAGAGTTTGTGTTTGTCTTTTTTACCTCTATGGATCTAATTAAAGGGTCAGGTCTTCTATCAAGTGCCGCTGCCATCCTTAGTAATAAGGACATCTTTAAGACAATTTTCTTATGTTCTTTACACGCAAGTAATTGCCAGGCCTCATGACTCTTTTTAGGGAGACTTTTACGATGATAACGAGCTATTGCTGCCACCATTAAATGTTCAGACTCCGAATAACCAAGCAACTCTCCATGACGAATCAGATACCATGAATGCTTGTGATATGCAGTGTTATTTATATGCTGACCACATCCATGGAGCATTGAAGCGGCCCAAAGCAAATCCCTTCCTTCTCCAGTATCAGAATGAACAAAATCTACAGTTTTATCATAAAGAATGAGCGCATTTTTAGCCACCCATTCTGCTCTTGAAAGATCCACCGCAAAGCGTTTGGCTTGGTGCATAACAGTGCGTTGTCTAATACTGCTTTGATAACTAAAACGATCTTCTAAAAAACCATTCCTTAACATCCAATCAAAGATCAAACCCTCTCTTAGCGCCCTTTCACTAAGAACCAACTCATCAACGTTGAGCATCTGCATAGCTGTTTCCAAAATCAATGCCCCAGGAACAATAATTTCAGAACGTCTTGCGTTAATTGGAGGTAACAAACTTCTTTGTATTGCACTCATAGAAGAAAGCCTTTCCACCAAGGCTTCTAACTTTCTTCTAGTTATGCAATACCCATGCAATTTAAGAGGTCTTCTTTCTTCCTCAGATGCAAGCAAACTCCCTAAAGCAAGAGCGGTTCCACTAGTTGCCACCATTACTGGTTTCTCGCCAGGACTAATCCTTGTTAGGACTTTATAAATAGCAGGTTCTAAAGAACCTTTAATAAAAGTCTTTAGAAACTTACGTCTTTTAAGTGGGATAATATCTTCTGTCAAAAAGTCTCTATTTAGGCGAACAGCGCCAACTCTCGTACTTGTAAGTGCTCTGGCATCATGTGCATCTGCAAGGATCAATTCTGTTGAGCCACCTCCTATATCCAGCAAAAGGTGAGGCCTATCAACAAATGACATTGCAGACAACACTCCTAGATAAATAAGTCTCGCCTCCTCTTGCCCACTAATTAAATCAACATCAAAGCCTAATCTCTCCTTAATTGTTTTCAGAAACTCTCTTCCATTGAGAGCTTCTCTAACTGCACTAGTAGCAATTACGACAAGGTGCTCGACATTATTGCTTTCGATAATAGCTTTAAACCTTTTCAATGCATCTAAACTTTTTTCAATTGAGAGATGAGTCAAATCTCCTGAATCAGGATCCCTTTCTCCTAATCGTGTAGTTGCTTTCTCTGCTATCTCGATATTGAAAGAATGCAAAGAAGGCTCTATCGAAGCAACCAAGAGATGAATGGAATTAGAACCAATATCTACAGCTGCAACTTGGATAGGTCCTAGCCCAGAAGGAGAGTTGCTATCAAGAAGTCGATTGTTTCTGCTATAAGGTGAGCCTGAAATAGATAGTGGCTCGTCACCAGGCATGGATTCCTAGGGTCTGAGATTAACAACACTCTCGCATTAATCACCAAAGAGAAGAAAAGCTTGCCTAAGGTTTATCAAATGCATAAACAAGTGACAAGAATCAAAACTCTATCTCGATTTAATGAGTGGATTGCTTTACTTCGCTGGAACAAGCCTAGTGGGAGGCTTATTTTGCTAATCCCTGCAGGATGGTCTCTTTGGATGTCACCCTCAGCGCCACCAACTACTCAGATAGTTATCTTGATAATCGCTGGAGGACTTTTAGTCAGTGCCGCAGGTTGCATCACTAATGATCTTTGGGATAAAAAAATTGACGGTCAAGTCTCAAGAACACTGAATCGTCCATTAGCCAAAGGAAGTATTGAAAGCTCTAGTGCCTTTATTTTGCTTTTACTGTGCTTAATCCTGAGTCTTTTTGTGGTTATAAACCTTCCTGGGTATAGCAGAGGTCTTTCCCTGCGATTAGCAATGCTCGCTTTGCCTCTGATTGTTATATACCCTTCAGCAAAACGATGGTTCCCTTTACCTCAAGCTTTACTAGCTTTTTGCTGGGGTTTTGCTGTGCTAATTCCTTGGGGAGCTAGCGAAGGAAATCTCAATGGAGGGTTACCCCTTCTAGGAACCTGGTTAGCCACAATTTTTTGGACTTTTGGCTTTGACACGGTTTATGCAATGGCTGATAAAGAAGATGATCAAAAAATAGGTCTTAAGAGTAGTGCAGTACTGCTAGGTGATCGCATTGAATTAGTTGTAGTAATCACATATGCACTTGCTTCTATTTTTCTTGGGTTATCTGCTTATCTTTCTGGAATCAGCTTAATCTTCTGGCCAGTCTGGTTAATTGGAAGTGCAGGAATGCAACTTGAAGCAAATAAGCTTAGAAAAAAAATCAATAACAATTCTTTTTATGGAACACATTTTAAAAATCAAGTGAAGTTGGGTGCTCTTTTACTTCTCGGATTAGTTCTTGGCAGAGTCTAATAAATAGTGATTCAACTAATTTCAAACACAAAGCCACCTTGCCTTAAGCCTGGTGACGAGTTCACAACAATTGCAATCAGCTCGGCTATTGAAGATGAAACATCTCTCTTAAAGGGGATCAAGGTTTTTGAAGAATGGGGTTTGGTATGCAGACCGCAAGAAATCTGCACTCGAAAATGGAATGGTTTGGCCGGTGACGATCAAACAAGAAGTCAAGAACTTCAACCAGATCCACCCTCACCGCTACTTGCATGTGCAAGAGGTGGTTGGGGAGCTGCGCGATTACTCGAACTCCCTCATTCTTGGCAAAAGGGATGGGTGTTGGGATTCTCTGATGTCTCTTCAATTCTCTTAGCCAGGCTTGCATCCGGTTTTCATGGGTGTATTCATGGCCCTTTAGTTACAACTATCAGCAATGAGCCTGAGTGGAGCAAAGAAAGATTGCATTCTCTTCTATTCGGTAATCCAATAGAACCGTTAAAAGGTGAACCTTGGGGAAGAGGCTTAGCGACTGGTCCAATTGTTGTAGCAAACCTCACTGTTGCTTCTCATTTAATTGGAAGTTGTTTTCTACCTGATCTCAAAGGGGCGATTCTTGTCCTGGAAGACGTAGGAGAAGCTCCTTATCGAATTGATCGGATGCTCACTCATTGGAGGCTTGCGGGAATCCTGCATCAAATCGCAGGGCTAGGAATGGGGAGTTTTCATGATTGTTTGCAAGATGATGAGAATCATTTAGAGAATGAATTACAACTCAGAAAAGTTCTCAAAGATAGAACTATTGACCTTGGAATTCCTATTGTTGGAGATTTACCAATTGGACATAGACAAGGCAATGCTGCATTACCCCTAGGGTGGAAGGCAGAACTTGACGGCGATAAGGGTATCCTTAGTATTTTGCCCTAGAAGCAATCACTGCTTCAGCAACAATTAGGTCAAAAGGAGTTGTAACTTTGATATTAGAAGGCTCAGACAACAAAACCTTTACTGGCCAGCCAAGTCGTTCATAAAGAGCAGCATCGTCAGTAACAGTCCAATCTTGTAATTCTGCTGTTGCATGTGCTTTTTGAAGTTGCTCAATTGCAAACCCTTGTGGAGTCTGCGCGGCCCACAATTGTGACCTATTCGGAGTTCTAGTAATGAACTCATCGCAATCAACAATTTTGATCGTATCTGTAACTGGCGTTGCAGCGATGACTGCATTCCCTGACTGCACTAATTCTGAACAGCGATTAAATAACTTTGGATCTATTAAGCAACGGGCACCGTCATGAATCAGAACATGCTTTGCTTCGTAAGGAAGAGCAGCTAAACCCAGCCTTACAGATTCCTGTCGTGTACTTCCACCTTGTATCCACTTAATAGGCTTGTGGGAACCCTTTGCCAAATTCATAATCTCTATTCGATCATTTTCTTGACCAACAATTCCTATCCAAGTCACTTGCTTAGCTGACAAAGCAGCCTCCAAAGTCCATGCCAATAAAGGTCTTCCTGCTAATTGCAAAAGCAACTTGTTGCAATTGGCTCCCATACGTTTACCAGAACCTGCAGCAGCAATAAGAAGATGCATGAAAAATACGACTTTTTAGCAAGCTGAAATCTTATCCATACAATCAGTTCAAAACCTCCTCAAGATTGCTCAATGCAAAAAAGATGGCCTAATCCTAAAGGCCCGATCATTAAAGGATTAAAAATACCTGGCATTACAAAGCCATGGATCGGACCAGTATTAGCACTTGTGTTTTTGCTATTCATTGGTGCTTTGGGATATCGAATAACAGAAGGATGGGACTGGGGGGACTGTCTTTGGATGGTTATTATAACTATTTCTACAATTGGATATGGAGAAGTAGAACCATTAAGTGAATCAGGGCGAATAGTAACTGTTTTAATAATTGGAGGAGGCCTTGTAGTAGTACAACTAACAATCAAAAGGCTCTTAGACCTTGCAGGGTCAGGATATTTTCGTCAAATGCGGGAATTAAGATTCCATCGGATAATGCGAGGTATGCAAAATCACGTAATTCTCTGCGGATACGGTCGAATAGGCCAAGAAATTGCTGAGCAACTTCTTTTAGAAGAAGTCTCAATACTTGTAGTGGAATTAGATCCTTCTCGCAGATCTTGCGCAGAAGAAAGAGGCTTAATGGTTTTAGAAGGCGATGCCACTATTGACGAGACACTGCTTCAAGCTGGTTTGGATCGCTGCAAGAGCCTCATTGCTGCATTATCAAATGACGCTTCCAACTTGTATGTAGTCCTTAGCGCAAAAGGACTTCGACCTCAATGTCGACTCATTTCTAGAGCAGATAGTGATGAAGCTGCAGCAAAATTAAAACTTGCTGGTGCAAGTGTTGTAGTAAGTCCTTATGTAACTGCGGGTCGAACCATGGCAGCTACAGCCCTCAGACCCCTTGCGGTTGATTTCATGGATTTACTCGCAGGCTCTAATTGTGAAATAGAGGAATTACTACTAACCAGCAATCCCGATGACTTTGGCAGGCTAATGAACAAAAGTCTTTCAGAGCTAGCACTGGGTCGGCAAAGCGGTGCGATGGTTCTTGCTATTCGGGAAGGAGTAAACCTCATAACAAACCCTGGCAGTGAAACTAAACTTACCCCTGGTCAAGTGCTGGTAGTTCTAGGGAGCAAAGAACAACTAGCCAAACTAAGAAATCTTCTGGGCAAAACTCTTTGCAACGTTGAAACCGTTGCCTGTTAACAATGCTACCCATCAGATTCGTACGATAGGTTAATTACTAAATCACTAATGACATCTTCTAATCAATTCACTGGCAAAACTGCTCTAGTGACAGGAGCAAGCCGAGGGATAGGGAAAGCAGTAGCTCTTTCTCTTGCTA
>QCFS01000027.1 GCA_003278365.1 Prochlorococcus sp. AG-363-M17
ACTTGTAGTCGATTATCTAATGAGCAGTAAGCTGCTGATGTTCAGCCATATGTTGTATCCATTTTTCAAACATCGCTGGCAAGGTTTCCCTTTTAATAAATATAGTCTTTGTACCAAATAAAAGTTCTATCCTTTTTTCTTTATTGGCTATCAATCCATCAATAAATTGATCTACAAGGCCTAGTTTAAACCAATGGCTATGCAATATTTTTTTTGGTATTTAATCGATGGCAACGATCTTCTGCTTGCTCTAAGTCTCCCGGTGTCCAAGGGCGATCTAGCAGAACTACATTACTTGCTCGTTTCAGATTTAATCCAACTCCTCCTGCTCCATATGTTGTCAAAAGCAAAGAAAATTCTCCTTTTTGAAAGCGGTTGATTGTCACTTCTCTCTGCCTTATCGTTTGCTTTCCAGTAAGTAATTCTCCTCCTAAATACTGATTTAAAAGTATTAACGGTTTTAAGAAGCTGCTGAAGACAACGACAGGCTGTCCTTCACTAATCAATTTCTCCAAAAAAATGTTAACTGCTGGTAATTTAAACTCAGCTCCAATTTGTCGTAAAGCATGTAAAACAGTTAAAGATTCAGCTTTAGATTTAACAAAGCCCTTCTTAACCCTATATCTATAATCATCAATCACTAAGGAAAGTCGATGATCAAACCCTAATTGTTCTGACAACGAAAGCTTTACTAAATGATTTACCCTTACTTTTGGAGGCAAGTTCAGCAAAGAATCCTTACTTCGATGTAATGTCAAAGGTTTGATAATCTTATACAAGTCACAAAGGTTGGCTGCCTGAGAAATATTTAACAAGTTATCTGAGCTGTCCTTTGGAAAATTAGACAAGCAAAACCTTTCTTCAAATTGAATTTTATTGGCAGCAATAGGGTGATCCATAGCTGCTAAAAGTGGAAACAAATGTTCTGGCCTACCATTCTTAGCTGGAGTGCCTGAAAGCATCCAAATTGCTCTCAACCAAGGATGTCGAGAGAGTCTTAGCAATGCTTTTGTGCGATTTGCTTTCAAAGATTGAGCAAAATGAGCCTCATCAACAATTAAAATCGTCCCGTGATTCGGCAAGTTTTTTGGAAGGCAAGACCAACTATGCAAAAGAATTGATATACCTACAGCCCTAGCCTCTGTTTCCCAATGTTGGTGAACCGAACGGGGTGCAATAACCATCACACTTGAATTACTACATGTAACAACTGCCCTTGCTGCTAAAAGTGCGGTCAATGTCTTGCCAAGGCCCATCTCATCAGCAAGCAAAGCTGTTTTTCTAGCCAGAAGCCATTGAGCAGCGGAGCACTGATGATCTAAAGGTCTCCTGCCATCCGTGAGCTCTGCATCAAGAAAAGCATTCGCAATGAGTTCACCGTAAGGAGGAAGAGTGGGAAGGGGTTGCTGCAACAAAGCCAACCAAGATGAAAGATCACTTTTAACCTCAAAACGAGAACCAAGTTCTAATAAAAGGCTCTGCATCGAGCTGAATGGAAATTCCCATCCATGCTTATATCCCCTCCAAACCCCTCGAGGTCTAATTCTTCTTAACTGAGAATGCGTTACAGCATCGTTCGGAAAGACAACTTTTACTAATCCCTCTTTGGATAAATCTAAAAAACAACTACTGCCCAAAAGTGACCTATTGATTTTTCAAACCGAAATTTAAATTTAATCAATCTGGTGAAGCCTGCAAGCGAATTCGTACCAGTAGAAAAACCTTCCAAAAAGTTAAAAATCACAATATTTGATACATTGACTACTTCCACAAGCGCGGCACACTTCAAATAACCGATTAGGTTGGATGCACTCAAGGGATGCAGTTTTCCTAGAAGATCTCTGCCCCAAACTACGTGTCCGTCGATGGCGACAATCACTACATACCTTTACTGGTAAAAGTTGTATCTATTGTGGGAAACCTTCAGAATCAATAGACCATGTTCTTCCACGGAGTCGTGGAGGTCTAAGTGTCACTGAAAACTGTGTACCTGCTTGTCTTTCATGCAATGGGAGCAAATCTGACGCTGATGCTTTTGACTGGTATCGAAGACAAAGATTTTATGATCCCAGAAGAGCCATGGCTATTCGAGCTTGGCTTGATGGAGACTTAAGGCTCTCACTCAGATTGCTGCAATGGGCAAACCCAAGTGAACTAAAGCAATCAACTCAACATGAAACACTCGAAAGGGACTCAGATTTAGAAAACAATGAAGAGGATTTGGCTTTTATAGCTGCATAAACGCTTATTACCAGACTCTACAAGCCTCCAAAGAATTATATCTTTGACAGATTGATGCTTGTTTCAAGGGTCTTTCAGGAGCGAAGATAATTGCGAAAGCTACAAGTAAAAAAGAAAAAGCGAACAAGAAACCCCAAGAAGAATGATCTAAGGGCAAAGAATGATTTAATGACTTTTCAGAAGACATGAAACGCGAAGGACTCAAAAACCTTAAAACCAAATCAGCCATGAGACTGTTTAACCACTAATACATTTGTACTGATGAACAAGGAACTTGTCAAGCATTGCAGCCCTTTGCCCCCAAACTCCAAGCTATTAGTACTTGGAGCTGGATTTAGCGGTCAACGAGTAGCTTCTATTGCCAAAGCACATGGCAGATCAGTTATATGCAGTCGAAGAAAGTTCACACAGCCAGGAGCAGATTTAGTATTTGATAGCAACGAAAATATATTGCCTAGCAAAAAAGATTTGGATGGGATTACACATATCCTGAGTTGCATTCCACCTTCAGCAAATGGAGAAGACCCTGTACTAACTGTTCTTCTCGACTATCTCAAAGATATGCCTCTGCAATGGGTTGGTTATCTTTCTACAACAGGTGTTTATGGCGATTCAAACGGAGGGTGGGTCTCAGAAAAAGATACTCCGAAACCTCAGCAAACAAGAAGTAAAAGAAGATTAGCCTGTGAAAAAGCTTGGCAGGCAACTGGGTTACCTGTGCAAATACTACGACTTCCTGGCATATATGGTCCTGGACGCTCAGCTCTTGAAAGTGTAAAAAATTCCAACTGCAAAGTAATTGAAAAATCCCAACAAGTTTTCTCAAGAGTACATGTTGATGATATTGCAGGAGCTACTTTTCATCTGATAAATAAAGCTGCAAAAGGACATTGGCCAAATATTGTTAACATTGCTGATGATTTGCCTACATCAAATAAAGAAGTACTTGTTTATGCAGCCAAGCTCCTTGACTTGACTTTGCCTCCCATAGAACCTTTTGCAATAGCTTCAAAAAGAATGAGTGCTATGGCACTATCATTCTGGCAAGAAAATCGAAGAGTCAGCAATAATCTTTTATGCAATGAACTTGGATATTCACTAATGCACCCTAATTACCAATCAGGTCTCAAAACAATTTTTGAGACCACTAAAAATGGCTAAGCTGCAAAAAAGAACTCTCAGCAGACGATTTAATCTAACTCACCAAGAATAAATTTTTTCCAATTCATCGGCTTGTTTGGGTCTACTTGAGTAAAACCAACTTCATGAAAAAGTTGCGACCACTTGACCACCAACCATCCTTCATTCAGCCCTTTCCCAAAGCCGAAAAAAAGAACTGCTATGACTAACCAGCGCAGCATGACATTAGAAAAAGGATCCTCCCAAAATAATCAAATGATTGTAATTGCATCAGGGGATCCTGCTGGTATCGGAGTTGAAATTACGTTAAAAGCATTAGCATCTTCAAAGCTACCTTCGGATATTCATCCATTAGTAGTTGGATGCAAAAAAAACCTTGAAGCAACTCACAAATCTCTCAAAGAAAAAGGGATTGCGCCTCTTGTAAATCTTAAAGATATAGAAATTGAAGATATACCATATGAAGAACCCATCAAGCCAGGATTTTCTTCAGCAAAAACAGGTGAGGCAAGTTTTCAATATTTAACACGCGCAACCGAATTTGTTATTAATGGAGAAGCAAGAGCTTTGGTCACTGGACCAATAGCAAAATATACATGGCATGCGGCAGGCCATATCTACCCAGGTCAGACAGAAAGACTTGCAGAAATCTCAAAAGTCAAAGAAGCCTCAATGATGTTCTCTGCCATCTCACCCCATAACAATTGGCGATTTAATACTCTTCTTGCAACGACACATATACCCTTATCAAAAGTTTCTAATGCATTAACACATGAAGTAGTTAGTTCCAAACTTCAAATACTTTTAGAGTTTTGTAAAAAATACACAAACAATCCACACATCACTGTTGCGGGGCTGAATCCACATGCAGGAGAACAAGGGGAGCTAGGTCAAGAAGAAAAGAAGTGGCTAGCTCCATTATTAGAACAATGGAAAGCAAGCCATCCTGAGGTAGAGCTAAGTGGGCCTATCCCACCAGACACTTGTTGGTTAAGTGCTGCAAAAGCCTGGATGAAAGGGCCAACTACTAAGACACCAAATGGATACCTAGCTCTATATCACGATCAAGGCCTAATCCCCATGAAAATCCTTGCTTTCGAAGAAGCCGTAAATATCACATTAGGACTACCTTTTATTCGCACATCACCCGATCATGGAACAGGTTTTGATATAGCTGGACAAGGAATAGCGCAAGAAAAAAGTATGTTGGCAGCTCTCATAACAGCCTGGGAACTTTCCAAGAAACTCTAATGGTCTTATACGGGCTTCACCCGCATCAAAACCTCCCCATATTCAACTGGAGTTCCATTCTCTACAAGTATCTCAACAACTTCTCCACTGACTTCAGACTCCAATTCATTCATCAGTTTCATTGCCTCGAGAATACAAACTGTTTGTCCCACTCCTATACGATTGCCTACCTCAACAAATGGTGATTCTTCTGGTCCTGGGGCCCTATAAAAAGTTCCAACCATGGGTGCAGTTATCTCAACCAAATCAGCCCTTGAGGCAGGAACCACAGGGGGAGGAGTTAAAGCCACAGAAGGAGACTCAACTCTTGTCTCAGAAGAAGGCACAGAGGCTGCATCACTAGATGTCGCAACCTGAGGAGGAGGCGACAAATAAGTTGAGGGAGGAGAAGGAAGATTACGACGTATCTCTAAACGAAAATCGTCGCCTTCTAAGCGAAACTCCTGTATATCGCTCTCTGCTAAAGCAGCAAGCAAAAGATGCAGTTGTTCGTGATCAAGCTGCATAGTCATTACGTCTCACGCCCTAGATAGCTGTCATTACGAGTATCGACCTTGATTTTTTCACCAATAGAAATAAATAAAGGAACCATAACCATTGCACCTGTCTCAAGAATGGCAGGCTTTGTGCCTCCAGTAGCAGTATCACCCTTTACCCCAGGATCTGTCTCAGTCACTTCCAAAACAACAGAATTAGGCAATTCAACTTCAAGAGGGCTGTCATTCCATGAGACCACATTCACCTCCATTCCTTCTTTGAGATACTTACGACTCTCGCCTATTTGCTGAGCAGTAAGACTAGTTTCCTCATAAGTAGACATATCCATAAAAACGTAATTCCCAGATTCCATATAAGTGTGCTGCAGCGTAGATTTCTCAAGCAAAGCTTGTGGAACCATTTCACCAGCTCGAAACGTTTTTTCAACTACATTGCCACCCTGAACTGATTTGAGCTTCGTACGTACAAATGCAGAGCCCTTTCCTGGCTTTACATGTAGAAACTCAACTACACGCCAAACAGCACCATCAAGTTCGATAGTGGTACCTGTGCGGAAGTCATTGCTAGAGATCATTTCCGCAGAACGTATTCCGAAATCATAAGGCTGTGCGAAAGTTCAAGAGCACTTCCAAGCGAAATGGTACTTCAAAGACTTTTCCGTAACCTCATATCAATACTGACAGGTATTTGTCTTTTTTGGGCAAAGCCTGTCATAGCTGGACTTCCGCCAGGCAATGCTGTCACTGATGCAACGGCCATACTTCGTGATGCCTTACCTATACATCAAGAAGAGCTTCAAACACTCCAACACAAACTTGAATCAAGTGGAGAGTTGATCCGAGGAAATCGCTGGCCAGCAGTAAAAGAAACAATCACCTCAAGCGAATTCCTGTTGAATGCAAAAAAACAGAAAATTATTTCAGCAATCCCAAAATCAAATCAAATTAAATCAGAACAGTTGCTCAATATCTTAAGCAAAGAACTAGAAGAGTTAAGCATGGACACGGAGGAAAGAAAAAAAGAAAAATTTTATGCTGCTAGACAAAAAAGTCTAGATTTAATTGGTGATCTAGAGTCTCTTTTAATAGGTGAATTCCCATTCGAAATCCCTAAAGAATTCGATGAGCTACCACGACTATTGGGAAGGGCAACGGTTGAAATTAAAACAACTAAAGGAAATATGAATGCAGTAATAGATGGATACAATGCTCCACTAACTGGAGGGGCATTTATCGATCTAGTAGTTAAGGGTTTTTATGACGGATTACCTTTTACTCGTGCAGAAGATTTTTATGTTCTGCAAACTGGTGATCCTGAAGGTAGTGAAATAGGATACATTGAACCGCAAACAAATAAAGAGCGACATGTGCCATTAGAAATCAAGATTAGTGAAGAATCACAACCTTTTTATAATCAAACATTTGATGATCTAGGCATATACAAATCAACTCCTGTACTTCCATTTGCAGCTTCAGGAACTCTTGGGTGGGCTCATTCAAATATATCTGTAGATGACGGGTCTTCTCAATTCTTTTTTCATCTATATGAAGCAGAGCTAACCCCTGCAGGTAGAAACCTTATAGACGGTAGAAATGCCGCCTTTGGCTATGTAATAGAAGGTGCTGAATTACTACAACAAATAGATGTTGATGATCGTATTTTATCGATAAAAGTTCTAGATGGAGAAGAACGGCTAGTTAGTCATGGATAAGTCAAAAACCTGGCAAGAAACGCTAGATCTTCTAGGAGAAGATGAGATACTCAAACGAATATCACGTTATGTACCTCCTGGGCAAATCGATGACGACACAGCTCAAATAAAAGGATCAAATAAAGAATTACTAATAAACACTGATGTATTTGTAGATGGTATTCATTTCAGTCAAGAAACCACCGAACCTATTGATATAGGTTGGCGAGTAGTAGCAGCAAATGTCTCTGACTTAATAGCTAGTGGCCTAGATGAATTAATAGGTATTACGGTAGCTCTAATAACACCACCCAAAACGAAATGGTCATGGGTCGAGGGCGTCTATGAAGGAATGAATGCAGCTCTAGAAAACTATGGGGGAATAATCCTTGGTGGAGATTGTTCTAAAGGTGATCAAAAAATACTATCCGTTACAGCAATAGGCAGTCTTGGAAAACTTCGCATACATAGATCTCATGCCGTTCCTGGAGACCATCTAATTGTCAGCGGGCCCCATGGGCTAAGCAGACTAGGGTTGGCATTATTACTTAAAGAACCCTTGATAAAAGAACAACAAATAAACAAGGTCCTAAAAGAGCAAGCAATGCTTGCTCACAAAAAACCAAAACCCTCTGTTGAAATACTAAGAGCATTAGAAGAATGCAAGCCTAAAGGTATTCCTTGGAGAGCTGGAGGTTCGGACAGTAGTGATGGATTAATCGCAGCGATAGAAAGTATTTGCAATAGCAGCAAATGTAAAGCCTTAATCAATAAAGACTTCTTACCTAAGGCAGATTATTGGCCCAAAGGTTCTCATTGGGACGACTGGTGCATAAATGGAGGCGAAGACTTTGAAATGGTTCTATGCCTTCCGCCTGAATGGGCATTCGAATGCATTAAGACAATTCCCTGCTTCAAGCATATAGGAAAAATTGAAGAAGGAACCCCAAGTATTTCCTGGTCAGACAATCATAAAAAAATAGAGGTAAATAAATACAAACACTTTTAAATTATCTCTTTACGATTATCTAAATATTCTTAAAAGATAAGAATTTTCTATACGCTTAAATTATCAAACAAATCACTTCCATTTCTTTGCAACTATCTCTGCAAGATCTACAACTCGTTGACTATACCCCCACTCATTGTCATACCAGGCAAGAACTTTTACCATATTATCTCCAATACTCATTGTTAAGGCCTCGTCAACAATAGTTGATTCATTTGTGCCTGCATAATCACTTGAAACCAGAGGAAGATCACCATATTTAATAATCCCACTCATGGAACCTTCTGAAGCAGATTTTAGAGCAGCATTTACTTCTTCTGCGTTTGTAGCGCGACCAGCCTCAAAGACTAAATCAACAGCACTAACATTAGGAGTGGGAACACGCATTGCTATTCCAGTTAACTTGCCTTTCATCTGGGGATAAACCAAAGCAACAGCTTTTGCAGCTCCTGTTGATGTAGGTACAATATTCATTGCTGCAGCTCTAGCTCTACGAAGATCTCGATGACTATTGTCCAGTATCCTTTGATCACCTGTATAACTATGTATTGTAGTCATCAGTCCTTTATTAATACCAAAAGTTTGGTCTAAAACTTTTACTATTGGTGCTAGGCAATTTGTTGTACAGCTAGCATTACTTAGGATATCAAAATCCTCATGCTTATATTGATCTGCATTCACTCCAACAACATATGTTCCAACGCCTTCTCCTTTACCAGGCGCTGTAAGAATTACCTTTTTTGCTCCAGCTTGGATATGTTTACTTGCACCAACATCAGTATTAAATACACCTGTAGATTCAATAACTAGATCAATATTCCATTCTTTCCAAGGAAGATTCAAAGGGTTTCTATCTGAAAAACATTTAATTGTTTTACCGTTAATAATGAAAGTATCATCTGTATATCCAATCTGAGCATCCTTAATTTGCCCAAGAATTGAGTCATACTTCAACAGGTGAGCATTCGTTTTGGGATCGGAAGTAACGTTTATGCCTACCACCTCAATGCCAGTATTGGCTCCACGACTAAGCCAACAGCGCATAAAGTTGCGACCTATTCTGCCAAATCCATTGATCGCAACACGCAAAGTCATGACAAGAACTCTTCAAGAAATAGTTATGTGGTTGCTGATCATACAGAAATGGGTTCAAACTTAATAGGCATTCCGCTCAAACCCCTAAAAATCCCACAGTCCAAAGGGCTGAAAACACCAGGTAGAGCCTCAAAAAAGATATCCATTCGTTTGCTTTGCTTTGCTTTGCAAGAAATAGTGAACTATCTTTCAATCCTCTAGCAATGCCCATTGTTTAACCAGCTAAACAGACAACGACCTATCCATTTCATTGGAATTGGTGGGATTGGCATGTCTGCCTTAGCAAGGATTCTCCTTCGCAGAGGGCACAAAGTCACTGGATCAGATAGACGTAAAAACTTGATTGTTCATCAGCTCAGTGAAAGCGGGGTACAAATCTTTGACGATCAAACAGCTAACAATATCAATGTCATTTGTTCTTTAAGCCCAAAACTGCAACCTCTAGTAATCATAAGCAGTGCAATTCCTGCAAATAATCCTGAACTTGCAGAGGCTCTAAAGAAAAAACTGAACATCTGGCATCGTGCAGACCTGCTTGGGTTACTCATCAAAGAACAACCTTCAATAGCAGTTGCAGGTACTCATGGCAAAACAACTACTAGCACCCTAATAACAACCTTGCTTGCAAAGGCTGGAGAAGACCCTTCAAGCGTCATTGGCGGGTTAGTTCCTCACTACAACAGCAATGGCCATGCAGGGGCGGGGCGAATGCTTATAGCTGAGGCAGATGAATCAGATGGGAGTCTGGTCAAATTTGAACCTGAAATTGGCGTTATTACCAATTTGGAATTAGATCACATTGATTATTACTCTTCTCTATCAGAGATTATCCAAGTCATGAAAAAATTTATTAGCAATTCACAAAGAACTCTTATTAATCATGACTGCAATATTCTTAGAAAAAACTTCAAGCCTTCTGCATGGTTTTCAATCAAGGAAACAAAAAATATTGATTTTGCAGCAATTCCAATGTCTATAGATGGTTGTGAAACGATAGCCGATATTTACGAGCAAGGGAATCTTATCGGAACCATGAAAATACCAATACCAGGTCTTCACAACTTAAGCAACACCATTGCTGCATATGGTGCATGTAGACTAGCAGGTATATCAATGAAAAACATCCAAGATGGTCTTCCATTTCTAAAAACTCCTGGAAGAAGGTTTGACTTCCGTGGAACTTGGAAAGAGCGCTTTATTGTTGATGACTATGCACATCATCCCAGCGAAATTTCAGCCACCCTTAAAATGGCCCGATTAATGATTGAAAGTGGTAAAAGTCCTTTTCCTGCTTCACCAAATCGACTTTTAGTAGTATTTCAACCCCATCGATATAGTAGAACAAAAGAATTTCTAAATGAATATATTAAAGTACTTGGAAATGCAGATTTAATATTTTTAGCTCCTATATATTCTGCAGGAGAAGAGCCCATAGAAAATATAAATTCTACAAAAATTGCTGATCTCCTGGAAAAAAAATATCCTCATATTAATATAAATGTTGGAGAAGATCTTAATCATCTAACTACGATGCTTAAAACAAAAAGTCAAAAAAATGATTTAATTATTGCTATGGGAGCAGGAAGCATTAATACTCTTTGGGACAAGCTAATAAAAAACGAAGACAATAAATCATTAGACAAAATATTAGCAGCCTAAAGTCTAACAAGTGCTAAATATTCAACACCTAGAATCTCTCGCTCCCTTCACAACATGGCGAATCGGTGGGCCAGCTGAATTTCTTGCAGAGCCAAAAAATGAAATGGAAGTCAAAGAAGTTTTGGAATGGGCTAATCACAAAGCAGTGCCATTTCAAATTATCGGTGCAGGTTCAAATTTATTAATCAATGATTCAGGTTTAGAAGGACTATCTATCTGTATGCGAAAAATGCAGGGGACAATAATTGATTCAAGCCATGGGTTAATAGAAGCTTTAGCCGGTGACTCAATGCCTACTTTGTCGAGAAAAGCTGCAAAACTTGGACTTCATGGATTTGAGTGGGCAATTGGAATACCAGGTACTGTTGGAGGAGCTGCTGCTATGAATGCTGGGGCACAAGGGGGATGCACAGCAGAAAGATTAGAGTCAGTTCTTGTAATTTCTGAAGACAATAAAAAACCTTTCCGATTATTGAGGAAAGATCTTGACTTTAGTTATAGAAATAGCCTTATACAAAAAGAAAACCTCACTGTCCTATCCGCTCGCTTCAAACTAGAAACTGGGCATCCACAAAAAGAAATCTTAGATACAACCCTAGCTAATTTGAATCACCGAACTTCAACTCAACCATATCAATTACCAAGTTGTGGAAGCGTGTTTCGTAATCCTGAACCTTTAAAAGCAGGCAAACTCATAGAAGATACAGGTCTCAAAGGATTGCAACTTGGAGGTGCGGAAATCTCAAACTTACATGCAAATTTCATTGTTAACACAGGGAAGGCAAAAGCAAGTGACATCAAAGGTCTTATCCAACTCATACAAAAAAAAGTTGAAGCAGCCCATCAAATTTTTCTACAACCTGAAGTAAAGCAACTAGGCTTCTAGTGAAACGATTAATGTGCTAATTCGTCCCAAAATATTCATGGCTGGATTCGGACTACCAAACTTTGGACAAATCACTGAAGCCTTTCGCAAGGCTCAACAGATCCAACAAAACGCCCAAAAGCTCCAGGAAGAACTTGATGAAATGGAGCTAGAAGGAACAAGTGAAAATGGCAAAGCTAGTGTATGGCTTACAGGTAATCAACAGCCTCTAAGAGTAAAGCTAGACCAATCATTGATTTCAGAAGGACAAGAAGCTATTGAATCAGCGACCCTAGATGCCTTGAAAGCAGCATATGAACTTTCAACTGCCACTATGAAAGAAAGAATGAGCGAACTTACAGGTGGGCTAAATCTTCCAGGTTTTAATGATACAAATGATGAATCAAATTAATAGTTCTTTCATAAGATTACGGTAAAAAGGATATCTTTCCCAATCTTTATCTATGCAACAACCTGGTTCATCTAAATGCATACAATTCCTAAACTTACATTGATTATTACGTAACCTAATTCGTAATTCTGGAAAAAGCTTAGATAACTTATTAGGGGGAATTAATAATTCTGGTCGATTAAAGCCAGGCGTATCTGCCAAACAACAATTATCAGCTATTTTAAATAATTGTACATGACGAGTTGTATTGCAACCTCTACGTATTTTCTTAGACAATGAACCAACCTTCAAAGATATTTCTGGAATTAACATATTTATCAAACTCGTTTTACCTACT
Source organism: Prochlorococcus sp. AG-363-M17 (assembly GCA_003278365.1). Lineage (GTDB taxonomy): Bacteria > Cyanobacteriota > Cyanobacteriia > PCC-6307 > Cyanobiaceae > AG-363-P08. The sequence continues at coordinate 12,198 of QCFS01000027.1, forward strand.
CCAGAAGGTCCACATATAACTGATAGTTGTTTTCGTTCTAAATGTCTTTTCAGACGATTCACTCCATGACCTGTTTTAAGAGATACAGAAAAAGGATCATAGCCCCATCTTTGAATTTGCTCTATTCTTTTCTTGGATTGATTAAGAGTTATTAGATCGTTTTTGGTAAAAACAAAGGTAATGCTTAATCCAGTATTTTCTGCAGTCAAAAGGAATCTAGTTGCTTGATCCTGATCGAATGGAGGATCGGCCAAGGAGAACACAACAATCACATCGCTAACATTAGCAACAGCAGGTCTTGATAAAAAACTAGTGCGAGGCTTAACACCACAAATAACCGCTCTACCTTCTTTCCAGTCAATAGCATCAAGATAAACAAAATCTCCTACATGAGCTGAGCTTCCTCCATGAGAAAGCCTTCTTCTTAGAGTACAAAGCAAAGATCTTTGATTATTTATTGATGCGAAATCATCTCGAATAGTCTTAGCAGAAAATATATCTATTTCAACGATTAAATAATTAGCTTTTATAGCTACAATTTTTCCAGATAATGGACCTTCATTGTTCATTTCCACAAATTATTAAAATCCTTATAGATTTAAGACTCTTTTCAAGAATCTGAATTTGATGTCCTGCTTCTTGCAATCCTAAAACAATTGTCTCTTCAGGTTCACCTCTATCAATCTCAACCTCCAAGGTATCTTCTACTAGTAATTTTTCTAAAAGAAGACTGATACGAATATAATTCAACGGACAAGGAACTCCCCTTAAATCTATTTTCTCTGATAGAGACAAGGGATCTCTCATCCATCTTGACCAAATAAATTAGAAAACAACCCACTCTTATGATGATGATTTTGTGGTCCCTTTGCAGAATAATGCGTAGCTAATTCTTGTAAAAGGGTACGTTCAGCATCAGACAACCTAGTAGGGAGATTTACTTTTACAGATATTTTTTGATTACCTCTAGCAACAGGGTTTCCAAGTTTTGGAATACCTTTATTTTCCAGGTTTAAAACAGCATTAGGCTGTGTACCAACAGGAATATCAAGAACTGTAGGCCCATCAACGGTTTCTATTTCTATAGTATCTCCAAGAATTGCTTGCAAATAACTAATACTTACTTCTGAAAAAATAGTCAGTCCATCTCTACGTAGTCTTGGATGATTTTTAACCTTCAAAAATACATACAAGTCACCTGAAGGCCCTCCTCTCAACCCAGCATTCCCTTCACCTGCAACCCTTAAACGAGTACCGCTATCTACTCCTGCTGGTATGTTAATTCTCAATTTTTTCCTAACCTGCTTAACTCCTTGACCAGAACATGAAGAGCACGGATCAGCAATAACCTGGCCAGTTGCATTGCAAGCAGGACATTCGGCAACTTGTGTAAAGCTCCCAAAAGGAGTCCTTGTAGCTCGTCGCACCTGACCAGCTCCTCCACAGGTAGTACACGTTGTGGGTCCGCTTCCTTTTTTCGCCCCAGTTCCATTACATAAATCACATGTCTCTAGATGAGGAACCCGAATTTCCTTTTCTTCTCCAAAAACAGCTTTTTGAAAATCAATAGTTAAGTCATATCGAAGGTCATCTCCCTGTTGAGGACCCCGGCGCTGTGAACGAGCTCCACCAGGACCACCGAAGCCACTAAAAAAGGTTTCAAAAAGATCTGCAAATCCTCCCATGTCTCCCATATCTGGCATTCCTGCCCCAGCACCTCCAACACCTGCCTCACCAAACTGGTCATAACGAGCTCTTGTTTGAGGATCACCTAGAACTTCATAAGCACGACCTATTTCCTTAAAACGCTCTTCAGCATCTGGATCTTTATTTATATCAGGATGATATTTCCTAGCTAAGCGTCGATACGCACTCTTAAGTGTGTCACTATCAGCATCTCTTCCGACCCCAAGCAAGTCGTAATAGTCAGCCATGAGCTAATTCAACCTCCTTATCAGAAAAGTGAAGAACCTTCGTATCCATTCAAGTCTGCTCCTCTACTGAAATAGATTCTGAAGTTTCAACCACTGGTGATTCTTGATCCTCGGAATTATCAGCTGTTTCAACCTTTGGACCAGGACCCATAGAAACTTTTACAAGTGCATGCCGTAAAACGCGGCCATTTAAATGATAGCCACGCTGTAATTCTTCAATCACAACATCTTCCTTATGCTCTTCACTTGGTTCCCTAAGAACAGCTTCATGGAGATTCGGGTCAAAGAGTTGGCCAATCACTCGCATAGGGGCCACACCTAGCTGTTTAAGAACATCTACAAGTTGCTTATAAAGCCCTTGATAACTTCTATGAAGCGCTTGTGCTTCTTCTTCCTGTGGATCCAACTGTTGTCTAGCTCGCTCAAAATTATCGACGATAGGTAATATTTCTGAAAGAGTTGAACAAATTAATTGCAAGCGCAAATCATCTTGATCACGACTTTGCCTCTTACGAAAATTATCAAAATCAGCAGCAATCCTCATGTACTGACTGCGTAGAGTCTCATGTTCCTTCTCAAGTTGCAGTAACCGGGCATCGTTATCAGGGGGAGTATTAGTGTCACTGTCTGGGTTTTCGTTTTCAGATACTTCATTCTCAACAGAGGTTTCAGTGGATGAATCCTGTTGAACCTCGAGGTCTTGATGATTTGAAGCAGACATTTCATTAGAAAGATCTACCTCTGGAACATCCTTGGATGAGTCTTGAACTGGTTTTTGATCTTCGCCACTCATGCTGTCAATCAAACTGGTTTTACATACTTTGATAGGGAATGGGCTAATGAGACAAGCGGGGGAAGCCCGCACCTCAAATTGATTATTAAGCTTTAACTGTTGAAAAATGCCTATTTTTGGGCAATAGCTTTTCCAGCCAACCAGCCACTCGTCCAACAATGTTGAAAATTGAAGCCCCCTGTAATGCCATCTATATCTAGTAATTCTCCTGCAAAATGCAAACCCGGAAAAAGCTTACTTTCCATATGTACTAAATCTACCTCATCAAGAGAAACTCCTCCAGCTGTTACAAATTCTTCGCCAAAAGGTCCTCTGCCTACTATCAAATAATTACTAGAAGTTAAGGCACGTATCAAATCATTCTCTACTTCCAATGTTAAATCAGCCCATCGCATTTTTGCATTTGCATTAACTTGATTCAATAATGAAGCCCAAAAGCGTTTCGGAAGACTTTGAAAAGGTCTACAAGTTCCGAGTGATCGACGAGCAGCACTATAACGTGTCTCATCAATGAATCTTTTTATAAAACTTCGTTCTTTTTTAGATAACCAATTAACTGTCAATTTTGACTTATAGGAGTCTTTCTTTAATGCTCTAGCAGCAAAGGCAGTAAGCTTCAAAACAGCAGGTCCGCTTACGCCACGATGTGTAAACAAAACTCTTCCTGTCTCTTCAAATGATTTAGTAGAAGTATGAAGACAAAGATGTACATTATCTAAGGCTATGCCTGCACAATTGACAAAGAATCTTTCTGCGATTTCTAAAGAGAAGAGAGATGGAACAGACTCAATTAAAGAATGTCCTAAATTCCTAGCTAATCTTCTTCCTGTAGGGTGCGAACCTGTACTAAGTAATATTTTTTGTGCGAAAATATTTGTACCATCTCTACACTTCAATGCAAAGCCATCAGAGCCTAGATCTTTAAGATCAATTACTGAAGAAAGTTTTCTCAAGGTAACACCTAGATCATTTGCAGCATTCTGCAAACAATTAATTACATCAGCAGAAGTATTGGAAGCTGGGAACATTCTTCCATCAGGCTCAATAACCAATTGCAGGCCCTTATCCTCAAACCAACTAACAACATCTCCTGGCGCAAAACGACTAAAAGGTCCTAGTAATGGTTGCTTCCCTCTTGGATAATTACACACCAACTCAGAGGGATCCCAACAAGCATGAGTCACATTGCATCTCCCACCTCCACTTATACGAACCTTTTCCAAAGGCCTAGAGGAAGCCTCTAGAACTAATACAGAGCGCACACCAGCCTCTGCAGCTGTAATTGCTGCCATGTAGCCTGCTGGGCCTCCTCCTACTACTGCCAGATCAACTTTCAGGTTTAAAAATGAGGGCAATTCCATTGTTGCAATATCTTTTACCGGTTGGAGGTGGACCATCAGAAAAAACATGTCCCTGATGCCCACCACACCGAATGCAGTGATACTCAGTGCGAGGAACAATTAATTTAAAATCCACTTTTGTTTCTATGGCATCCGGTAATGATTGCCAAAAACTTGGCCAACCAGTACCACTATCAAATTTGGAAGCTGATGAAAAAAGTGGCAAGTCACAACCAGCACAATGATATATACCTTCCCTTTTCTCGTTATTTAATACACTTGAAAAAGGACGTTCTGTTCCTTCTTCACGAAGAACATTAAAAGCCTCTGGTGATAGACGTGATTTCCATTCTGGTTTACTCAAAGACCATTCACTAACATCTTCTGATCCTGTGGAGGCTAAAAGGTGAAGCGGATGCAAAAAAAAGCTTAAATGTCCTGCAAAGGCACTAATAAGTAATGAGCGGCGATTAATCAAAGACAGATTACTTTGCATACAATCAAGGATACCTACATCTGTTCTAAGAAATCTATGAGAAACTGTCTATGCTAAATCAACAATGACAAACAGATATATCACAGAAATAATCCAACCGTATCGTTTCAGTGTTGCTCCGATGCTTGATTGCACGGACCGGCATTTCAGAGTACTAATGCGGCAAATTAGTCAAAAAGCCTTGTTATATACAGAAATGGTAGTTGCAAACGCATTGCACCATAGTCATAAACAAAATCGATTACTTGATTTTGATTTAACAGAACATCCAATTGCCTTACAAGTTGGTGGTGATGATCCAAAACTTCTAAGTGAGGCAGCTGTAATGGCTGAAGACTGGGGATATGATGAGATTAATCTCAACTTAGGTTGTCCAAGTCCCAAAGTAAAAGCTGGGAACTTTGGGGCTTGTCTAATGGCAGAGCCAGAAAAAGTGGCTATTTGCATCAAAGCAATGATAAAAGCGACAAAATTACCTGTTACGGTTAAGCATCGAATTGGGATAGATAATTTAGATAGCAAAGAACTTCTTCTTAAATTTGTTGACCAAATTGCAGAGGCAGGAGCTCAACGATTTTCTATCCATGCGAGAAAAGCATGGCTGAATGGTTTAAATCCAAAACAAAATCGTACAATTCCTCCACTTCAATATGAAAGAGTTGCAGAACTAAAAAACGAACGTCCAGATTTAATTATTGAATTAAATGGTGGTCTAGAAAATCTACAAGACTGCTTAAAAGCACTAGAAGTATTTGATGGGGTAATGGTAGGCAGGTCAGTTTATTCTGATCCTCTAAAATGGAAGCAAATTGATGAAATCATTTTTAAAGAATCACCTCGAAAAATCACAGCATCCAGTGTTATTAATGGATTGATTCCATATGCAGAAAAACATCTATCTGAAGAAGGCAAGCTATGGGATATTTGCAAACATTTAATGCAACTGGTTAAAGAAACCAAAGGTGCCAAAAAATGGAGGCAAGAATTCTCCACGAAAGCCCAGAAAAAGAATTCTGATCTAAAAGTACTTGAAGAAGCTGCCCAACAACTAGAAGCTGTTGGG
>QCFS01000028.1 GCA_003278365.1 Prochlorococcus sp. AG-363-M17
TCAGAAATCATTTTAATCATTTCAGCTAATTTTTCAGGCCCTAATAGCAGCTTTTCGTAATTTATATGATGTGAGTTCACATAAGCGGCAAGGTCGCCCGTAATCCAATTTGCAGCGGCCTTAATATCTACCTCTTGGGCTATTACTTTTTCAAAGTAATTTGCCATATGTTTTTCATCTGTGAGAACCCTTGCATCATATTGAGAGAGTCCCAAATTCTGAGCGTAACGATGCCGTTTGCTTGATGGTAACTCTGGGAGTTCTGATCTCCATAATGACTCTTGTTCCTCACTGATTTCTATTGGTCCTAGATCGGGATCAGGGAAATATCTATAATCACTTGCACCTTCTTTGCTTCGCATACTTTTTGTTAATTGTTTGCTTTCATCCCACAACCTTGTCTCTTGTATGACTAGTTCATTTGATTCATATGCTTTGATTTGCCGTTGAATTTCGTATTCACAAGCTTTTTGAATAGCCGAGAATGAATTCATATTTTTTATCTCTACTTTTGTTCCAAATGGTGTATTAGAACCTCGGCGTACTGAAATATTGACATCACATCTTAAGGATCCTTCTTGCATGTTTCCATCTGAGACTCCTAGATATCTCATGATTCTTCGAATTTCAGAAGCGTATTCTGCAGCTTCCCTTCCAGTTCGTAGATCTGGTTTACTTACTATTTCGGCCAGTGCTACTCCTGCACGGTTGTAATCCACTAATGAGTGGGTCGAGCCAGCCAAACGATCACTACCAGCATGAACCAATTTCCCAGCATCTTCTTCCATATGTAGTCGCTCTATTCCAATTTTTTTTAGGTATGTTTCTTTTCCTTTCTCAGCGACTTCAACCTCTATCCAGCCATCCTCAGCTATTGGCTCATCATATTGCGAGATTTGATAGTTTTTTGGTAGATCAGGATAGAAATATTGTTTTCTATCAAATTTGCTGTGCTTGGCGATTTGAAGATTTAATGCCATCGCTGCTTTGACTGCATATTCAAGAACTTTTTGGTTCATAACAGGCAGGGTGCCGGGCAGTCCACATACAACAGGATCTATGTGCGTATTCGGATCATCTCCAAATGCTGTTGATGCACTAGTAAAAATTTTGCTGTTTGTTCCAAGCTGCACATGGGTTTCGAGACCAATTACAGCTTCCCAGTCACTTTTAGCTTCTGCCATCATTATTCTGATAGATATGTGAATCTTAGAAAACTGTTCAATGTCTTGGTCAATTTCTCTACCTGAAACACAGCTGTTCATTTTTTATCTTATTTAGTTTATTGGTGACGCAGGCAAACCCAGTCTTGATTATTGGAGGTGGCTTGATGGGTTTAGCCATAGCTCATCAGTTAGCGCGTGAAGGGAGATCTGTACATGTACTTAGTAGAGATCGTCGTGAAGCGGCTGGATTTGTTGCTGCTGGAATGCTTGCACCTCATGCTGAAGGGCTAGAGGGTGATTTGCTAAGACTGGCTACGCTCAGTTTGGAAAGGATTCCTCAATGGGTCGAGACAATAGAGTTTGATAGTGGGCTTAGTTGCGGGCTTAGACGCTGTGGAATAGTTTTACCCTTTGAAACTGCTTCAGAACGTGATTCTTTTTCTACAGCAACTAAGGGTGTTCCGTTAGACCGACATGAGCTGAATCAGGAGATTTTGGGAATTTCCGAGAGATGGAAATATGGACTACTTTTTGAACAAGATGGACAGATAGATAATCGAAGACGTCTTATGCATGCTTTGGAAAGAGCTTGTTTAGGTTTAGGTGTCCACTTGCAAGAAGGTGTAGAAGTTGTTGATCTTCTGCATGAGGAAGGCTCTTTTAGGGGTTTGAAAGTTCGATCGTTAGATGGACACTTGGAGTTACTTTTAAGCCAAGAGGCAGTTCTTTGTTCAGGGGCTTGGAGTTCTCAGCTTTTGCAGGAATTGCCAATTTTTCCAGTGAAGGGACAAATGTTGTCTTTGCAGGCTCCTAAACACGCCTTACGGAGGGTGGTCTTTGGGAAGGATATATATCTAGTTCCTCGTGAAGATGGGCTGGTTGTTGTAGGGGCCACTAGTGAACCCGATGCGGGTTTTCGAGATGGATTAACACCTTTTGGGCAAAAAACCTTACAAAAAGGAATTACAGAATTGTTGCCCTCAGCATGTCAATGGCCTCCTATGGAGAGATGGTGGGGATTTAGACCATGTACTCCAGACTATGGCCCTTTATTGGGATTATCGTCGCTTAAAGGATTATGGTTGGCTACGGGGCATCATAGAAATGGGGTTCTACTAGCTGCAATAACTTCTGAGCTTATTTCTTCTTTAATGCTTGGAAAAGAGTTGGCTCCTTTAGAGCATAATTTGATAGAGGCTTTTCGCTGGGATCGTTTTAAGAAATAGGTTAATGATTAGCATTGCTGTTCATACCACCTTTTTACAATAATTTTAGGCGGTATGAACAAGTTAAGGATTAATAGTTAACGGACTTAGTTTTCTACCCGCCAAATCTGATCTGCTGGATTCCAATCGTTTAACTCTGTTTCTTTGAACCACAGTGCAATCTCAGATGCTGCAGTTCCTTGACCATCTGACCCATGGATTACATTACGTCCAATATTTATTGCTAGATCACCACGGATTGTTCCTGGTTCAGCCTCTAGTGGTTTTGTTGCTCCAATGAGTTTACGAGCATTCAAGATCACACCATCTCCTTCCCAGACCATTGCTATAACAGGACCACTTGTTATGAAGTCGACTAGACCATTGAAAAAAGGGCGTTCACGATGGATGCCATAATGTTGTTCAGCAAGTGCTCTACTGGGTATAAGTTGTTTGAGGGCGATTAGTTTGAAGCCTTTGCGTTCGAATCGACTAAGGATTTCTCCAACAAGTCCACGTTGTACTCCGTCAGGCTTGATTGCAATAAAAGTCCTTTCCATAGTCATAAATGATAAAAGATTAGATCATGTATATCGTTATTGGCTAGCTGCTGAATTGGCAAGTAGAACTCTGGCAAATAGACCACCGGTCTTTAGATTCTCAGTAATTCTTTGGTAGCCGCTTGAATTGTGATTGTAGAATCCTCATCTTTTGAAAATTCACCGAACGAGAGTTCTGGTAATGCAGAGTGTTGGTCAATAGAGGATAGCTCACGCCTTTTTGATTTGGATTTATGGGGGGAACCTTATTTTTCAATTAATGATAAAGGACATGTCACTGTTCACCCAAAAGGAGAGAAGGGAGGAACTTTAGACTTGATGAATTTAGTAAATGAGATGCAGTTTAGAAATTTGAAGCTGCCACTTTTAATTAGATTTGATGACATTATTTATGATCGCCTAGAGCGGCTTCATGATGCGTTTGGAAGAGCCATTATTCAATACAATTATTCTGGGGATTTCAAGGGTGTTTTCCCTGTGAAATGCAATCAACAGCGCCATGTTATTGAAGAGGTGGTCACTTGTGGGAAGCAGTGGCATTTTGGTCTTGAAGCAGGGAGTAAGGCTGAACTTTTGATAGCTTTGTCATTAATTGAAGATCCTGAAGCTCTATTAATCTGCAATGGATATAAAGATCAACGCTATATTGAGACAGCTATTTTGGCTAGACATCTTGGTCGGAAACCTATTGTAGTAATTGAGCAATTTGATGAAGTTGAACGCATTATTTCAGCTAGTCGTGAACTTGGTGCATCTCCTTTAATTGGAATACGTGCAAAACTAACCAGCCGTAGTAGTGGCCGTTGGGGTAACTCAGTTGGTGAGACATCTAAGTTTGGACTGTCTATTCCTGACATTCTTGCAACAGTAGAGTCTTTAAAGAAAGTGGGACTTCTAAGTGAATTGCAATTGTTGCATTTTCATTTAGGAAGTCAGATAAATGACATTGCAATTTTAAAAGATGCATTGCAAGAAGCTGCTCAAATATATGTTGAATTAAGTCGGCTAGGTGCGCCAATGGGTTATTTAGATGTAGGAGGTGGCCTTGGAATTGATTATGATGGTAGCAGGACTGCTACTTCTGCTTCTACAAATTACTCTTTACAGAATTATGCTAATGATGTAGTAGCTACTTTAGGAGAATGTTGTTCGGCTAACTGTATTCAGCCCCCAATACTTATTAGTGAAAGTGGTAGAGCAATAGCAAGTCATTTTTCTGTTTTGATATTTAATGTACTTTCAGCAGGTGCAGTATCTGATGTTATTCCAGAAGTTGAAGATGAAGAGCCATTGGTTGTTCGAAATTTAAGAGAAACTCTTACAAATATTCAATTAATTTCTAAAGAATCCTTAAATCAATTCTCAGAACTTCAGGAGGCTTGGAATGATGCTCTCAAATTTAAAGACGATGCTTTAACAGCATTTCGATTAGGATATTTAGGTTTAAGTGATAGATCAAAAGCTGAGCAGCTGACATGGTCATGTGCTCGAGCCTTACTAAAATTATTACCTCGCAAGGAGGTGATATCAGATGATTTTAAGGATTTGCGATCAGCTTTGGCAAGTACCTATTTTGCAAACTTCTCTATTTTTCGATCAGCCCCAGATACCTGGGCCATTGATCAATTGTTTCCGTTTATGCCGATTCACCGTCTTGATGAAGAGCCTAAACAGCTAGGACACTTTGTTGATTTAACTTGTGATTCAGACGGAAAAATAGGTAAATTTATTAATAATGGTGAGCCAAAGCATTTATTGGAACTGCATAATCTTAAAGAAGGTGAGCCATATATTATTGGTATGTTTCTTGGAGGTGCATATCAGGAAGTAATGGGTAACTTTCATAATTTATTTGGAACTACGAACGCAGTACATATTCGTATGTCTAAAGAAGGTGGGTATCATGTAGATCATGTTGTGAGGGCCAATACAAAATCAGAGGTACTTCAGGCTATGGAACATGAACCACAACAATTACTTGAACGATTAAGAGTGGCTAGTGAAGCAGCCATTAAGCGTGGCACTTTGAAGATTAATGATGCACGTCTTTTGATGGAACATATTGAAACTAGTTTGCGTCAGAGTACATATCTTCAAAGATGAGCTTTAAATGATTTCTTTTTTCAGCATTTCCAAAGCAACCTCTAAAGCTTTATTTAAAGCACTCCCATCTTTCCCACCTGCTTGAGCTAAATTTGGCCTTCCACCACCACCACCACCACAAATTTTTGCCACTTCATTAATAAATTGACCAGCTTTTAATCCTTTAGATATTAGGTCTTTGCCAAAGGCTGCAACAAGAATAACCTTCTGATGATCATTAGGAGTTGGAAGACCTCCAAGAATTATTGCTGCATTCTCACCTATATTTGAAATGAGGTTTTGTGCTATTAGTTGAATTTCACCACCACTCAAACCATCAAGACGCTTGATTACTATCTGCGAATCTTTATGGACTTTTGCTCCCTTAGCAAGATTTGCAGCTTTTTCATTAGCTAGTTCTCCACGAGTGAATTCGAGTAGCTTATTTGTTTCTTTTAGGTCATTACTTAAGGCAAGAACACGCTCAACAATTTCTTTTGGCTGAGCTTTCAGAGTCGAAGTAAGTTTCTTTACAATGTTATCTCTTTCTGTTAAAACACTCAAGACGGAAGGACCGGCCACTGCTTCAATTCTTCTAATACCAGATGATATCCCACTTTCATTTATTATTTTAAATAATCCTAATTCCGCAGTATTACTCACATGTGTTCCGCCACATAATTCCATGGAGACACCAGGTATATTCACGACTCGAACCTCATCTTCATACTTTTCACCAAACATTGCAATCGCTCCAGCTTCTTTTGCTTCTTTTAGAGGCATTTTCTTGACTTCTAAAGAATATGATTCTGTTATCCACTTATTAACTAGATCTTCAACACTATTTTTTTCATCAGCACTTATTGGTCTTGGTAAATTAAAATCAAAGCGTAGATGTTTAAAGTCGACTAGTGAGCCTGCCTGGCTAATATCTTTCTCTATAACTATTTTGAGCGCTGCTTGTAATAAATGAGTTGCAGTATGATTTACTTGGGCACACCTTCTACTACTTTGATCGACTTCGTTGACCACTTCTTCACCTATACTAATCTGTCCAGTAATTACTTTTCCAGTATGAATAAAGATATTCTTCTTGCGGTAAACAGACTGAATTTTAATAAGTAGCTCACCTGTTTTTTTACTATCCTCAGATGAAATTGACCCATGATCTCCAATTTGCCCTCCACCCTCACCATAGAATGATGTGCTATTAAGCATGATTTGTACATTATCGCCAGCATGTGCTTTGTCTGCTATTTCAGCATTAACTATTAAGCCAATCACTGTAGATTTACTTTTTAGATTGTCATATCCTTTAAATTCAGTTGATGTTAAATCTTGAATTAAGGTATCAAGTGAATCTTGAACTGTTAAATCTATATTAGTTGCGGCTGCTTTTGCTCGATGCCTTTGCTTTTCCATTGCATTATTGAATCCATCAATATCTACACAAACTCCTTGCTCTTTAGCTATCTCCTGGGTTAATTCAAGTGGAAAACCAAAGGTGTCGTATAATTCAAATGCTTCATCACCACTGACTTTGTCAGGATTATTAGATAACAATTCAGATAATAGCTTCTCTCCTCTTCCTAATGTCTCTAAGAATTTTTTCTCTTCTCTTTCAAGCTCCGCTAATATTGCTTTTCTTCTGTCAATTAATTGTGGATAGCTTGAGCGCATTAGTTTAATAGTTTCTTCGGCCATTTTTATAAGAAATGGTTTATCTATGCCAATTAATTTGCCATGTCTGATGACTCTACGAATTAGTCGGCGAGTAACATATCCTCTCCCTAGATTGCTAGGACTAACTCCATCAGCTAATAAAAATGTAATGGCTCTACTATGATCACCAATTATTTTTAGTGAAGTTTTTTTTGATTCATTGAGTTTTAGATATTCCAGGCCTGCCAGTGATGATGCTTTTAAAATAATGGGATATATTAAGTCTGTTTCGTAGTTATTTACTTTTTTTTGAAGGATCTGAGCCATCCGTTCCAGACCCATCCCTGTGTCTATATTCTTGTGAGCGAGGGGAGTTAATTTGCCTTCAGCATCTTTGCTATACTCCATGAAGACAAGATTATAAAACTCTATAAACCTTTCGTCATCTTCAAGATTAATATTGTCATCTCCAAGATTAGGTTTGAAGTCGTAATAAATTTCGGAACATGGTCCGCAAGGACCTGTAATTCCTGATGACCAAAAGTTGTCACCTTCATCCATCCGAATAATTCTTTTTGGATTAACTCCTACAATCTCTCGCCATATTTCTTCTGCTTCCTTATCTTCTCTGAATACACTGATCACAAGATTCTGAGGATCTAGTCCAAATACATTTGTGATGAGTTCCCATGCCCACTCTATGGCTTCTTGCTTGAAATAGTTTCCAAAGGAAAAATTTCCAAGCATCTCAAAAAATGTTTGATGCCGTGCGGTTTTTCCTACATTTTCGATATCATTAGTGCGAATGCATTTTTGGCTGGTTGTAACTCGCGCTGAAGAAGGTTTTTGTTGACCAAGAAAAACGGGTTTGAATTGCAGCATTCCTGCAATTGTCAAAAGGACTGTAGGGTCTTCAGGAACCAGTGATGAACTTGGAAGTACCTTATGTCCACGAGCAGCAAAGAACTTTAGGAAGGCTTCACGAATCTCAGCCCCACTGCGTGGCTTTGATACATCTGAAAGTGAAGATTGCTTAACCGCCATGGCTAAATTTATATGGAGCGTGAGATTTGGTAAACATGATCTCGTTTAGCTGATCTAATCATTAGCTCAGAGATTCCGAAGTTTTTAAAAATACTGTTAACTCCATAGTGAATTAGAACATGAGTTCCTGATTAGAAATTTAGAGCCTCTTGGTCTTTTTGCTGAACAGATTTTAAAACCCCTGGCATAATTGTGAGTGGAATTCCTGTGGGTGTAGTTACCACTGATAGGTAGCACACTCCTTCTAGAGAGACCGAACCCATGATTTCCGCGTCGCGGCCATGAGCCTGCTGCACGCCACTTGGCTTCCGGCTATTAGAACACCGACCAGTACGGGTCGGCCTGCTCTTCTTGTATGGGCTGATAAATGGAGGGTTGCTACTCCTGATGGTCCTGGCATCACCCCTGCAATACATCCTTTTATACTGAATTCAGAAGATCTGAAGAGCTGGTTAAAGGCAAAGGATCTTTTACCTGATGGGATTATTGATGCAACGGCTTGCTTAACGTTGCCTAGTCGTTCTTTGAGTGTTCCTGTTCAACCAGGTGATTCACCACTAGAAATACAGGATGATCTAGAAGATAAACCTCTATGGACAGGTTTTCCTTTGCAGGCTGGAGAGCCAATTCCGAAGGCTCATGAGTGCTGGCCTTGGCAAGTTCACGGACTTGCTATTGAACCTGGTGCGGCTACTACTTGGTTGTCGAAATTACCTTTATCGGGTGATCATCCTGATTTGGCTGATGAGCTTCGTTGGTGGAGTCATTTACAACGTTGGGCCCTGAGCATTATTGCTAGGGGTAGATGGCTACCTCATGTTGAGTTTAGTAAAGGTGAAGGCTATCCACATAGAGCTCGTTGGGTACCCCTATTAAACCGTGAAGATGACAGACGAAGACTTGAAGAATTTGCCGCCAGGTTACCTCTCGTAGCAACTTGCGCACTTCCATGGAGAGAACCAACTGGTAGAAGAAGTAATCGTATGACTAGGTTGCGACCAGAAGCTATGCGGGAGGCTAATCCTGTTGCTTCATGTCGCCCTCGAAGTGGACGATTACGAGTAGCAACTCTTTTAGGAGAGCTTGTTGATGCACAACTTCGAAAGGGCTTTGAACCCAATTTGGAAGGACTTGATCCATTGTTGGAAACTTGGCAAGAAGCCCTGGGCTCTGAAACGGGTGTCATCTCATTAGAAGATGAAGCAGTAGAACGTTTAGCAACAGCCAGTCATCATTGGAGAGAAGGGATCGCAGGTAACGTTGCTCCAGCTAGAGCATGTTTAGAACTTTTTATACCTGAAGATGGTCAGGAATTTTGGGATTTACGTTTTGCCTTGCAGGCTGAGGCGGATCCCACCCTAAAGCTTCCTGCTTCAGCGGCTTGGCGAACTGGTGCAGATTTTTTGCAGCTTGGTGAAGTGCGTGTTGATCAACCTGGAGAAGTGCTTTTAGAAGGAATGGGTAGAGCTTTATCTGTGTTTTCACCCATTGAAAGAGGACTCGAAAATGCAACACCAGAAGGGATGCAATTAACTCCTGCAGAGGCTTTTGTTTTAGTCAGAACGGCAGCAAACCAATTGAGAGATGTTGGTGTAGGTGTTGAGTTACCAAAAAGTCTTTCGGGAGGATTAGCTAGTCGTTTAGGCCTTGCCATTAAGGCCGACCTTTCTGAATCTTCTAGAGGGTAAACTCTTGGAGAAAATCTTGAATGGAACTGGGAATTAATGATTGGTGGGGTAACTTTGACTCTTAAACAACTTGAGCGTTTAGCTGCTAAAAGAAGTCCACTGGTATGCCATCAAGGGGTTTGGATTGAATTACGGCCTAATGATTTAAAAAATGCTGAACTTTTTTGTGGGGCCAATTCTGCCTTAAGCCTTGATGATGCCTTACGCCTTACCGCTACTGAAGGGGATACGTTTATGCGTTTGCCTGTTCATAGTTTTGAGGCCGGTCCAAGATTGCAGTCAGTTTTAGAGCAGTATCATCAGCAGAAAGCACCAGACCCATTACCTGCTCCTGAGGGCTTTATTGGTCAATTACGGCCTTACCAGGAAAGAGGTCTTGGATGGTTGGCTTTTTTACATCGCTTTGACCAGGGTGCTTGTCTCGCAGATGATATGGGTCTGGGAAAGACGATACAGCTACTTGCATTTTTGCAAAACCTTAAGAATGAAGACGAATTAAAGAGGCCTGTATTGCTTATTGCGCCTACGTCTGTTTTGACAAATTGGAAGAGAGAAGCTGGAGTCTTTACTCCTAGCCTCAAGGTTCTTGAGCATTATGGACCCCGTAGAGCATCTACTGATGCAGCATTAAAAAAAGCTCTTAACAGTATTGATCTTGTATTAACTAGCTATGGTTTGATTCAACGTGATATTGAGTTGCTTGAAGTAATTGATTGGCAGGGAGTGGTAATTGATGAGGCTCAAGCTATTAAGAATTCAAATGCGAAACAAAGTCAAGCAGCTAGAGACATTACTCGTCCAATTAAAAATCATCGATTCAGAATTGCTTTGACTGGTACCCCAGTAGAGAATAGGGTGAGTGAACTTTGGGCCCTTATGGATTTTCTGAATCCTAGGGTATTAGGCCAGGAAGATTTCTTTAGACAACGATATCAAATGCCTATAGAGCGTTATGGAGACATGTCCTCCTTAAAAGATCTAAAGGCGCGCGTAAGTCCTTTTATTCTTAGACGTTTGAAGACTGACAAAGCTATTATTTCTGATTTACCAGAGAAGATAGAATTGAGTGAATGGGTAGGATTAAGTGATGAGCAGAAATCTTTATATAGTAAAACTGTTGACGATACTCTTGATGCTATTGCCACATCTCCTAAAGGACAACGTCAGGGTAAAGTATTGGGGCTTTTAACTAGATTAAAACAAATTTGTAATCACCCATCCTTAGCTTTAAAAGAGAAGTATATCCAAGATGGATTTATTGATCGCTCAGCAAAACTACAACGCCTTGAGGAGATCTTAGAGGAAGTGATGCAAGCAGGCGATCGTGCATTACTCTTTACTCAATTTGCGGAGTGGGGACATTTATTGCAATCTTATTTCCAAAAGAAATGGCGTTTAGAAGTCCCATTTTTATATGGAAGTACTTCCAAAAAAGATAGGCAAGAAATGGTTGATCGCTTTCAGGAAGATCCTAGGGGTCCTCAAATATTTCTTTTATCTTTAAAAGCAGGTGGTTTAGGACTTAATTTGACAAGAGCCAGTCATGTTTTTCATATTGATAGATGGTGGAATCCAGCGGTAGAAAATCAAGCAACTGACCGTGCTTATAGAATAGGTCAACAGAAAAGAGTAATCGTGCATAAGTTCATTACAAGTGGCTCAGTTGAGGAGAAAATAGATCAGATGATTAAAGAAAAATCAAAACTAGCTGAGGAAATCATTGGTTCTGGTGAAGACTGGTTAGGTGGTTTAAGTGTCAATCAATTACGTGAACTAGTTGCCCTTGAGGGAACTTAACTACACTTTTAGTATGACTTCTAATCAACAAGTAAATAATAATTCTTTAACTACTGCACTTGGAGAAGAAGGTTTAGGGCAGCAGCCTTGGTGGGTTGAACAATGGATGGAATTAATTAATTCTTACCGTTTTAAAAAGCGTTTAGAGCGTGCTTGGAGCTACGCAAGAGAAGGGAATGTAACATCCATAAGATTTGAAGGTCGAAGAGTTCACGCTCGTGTGCAAGGAACTGGTGAAGAGCCATATAAAGTAAAGCTTTGGCTGGATGTTCTCAATGATGAAGATTGGGCTTATGTGCTTGAAGCATTAACGCAGAAAGCGCGTTGGTCAGCTCAGCTTCTGGCTGGAGTCATGCCATCGGATATTGAAAGAGCCTTTGCCGCTAGTGGTAAGAGATTATTTCCTTTTAAACTTCAGGAAGTGCGCAGCGAATGTAGTTGTCCAGATAAAGCAAATCCATGCAAGCATATAAGTGCAATTTATTATTTAATGGGTGATCGCTTCAGTGAAGATCCTTTTGTACTATTTCAACTGCGAGGTAGAACACGTGCAAAACTATTAGCTGATCTTGCAGAGCAACGTAGGACGTCATTAGAAGAGTTACCAGAAAAAAAAGACCCTAATAATCATCTAGAAAATGATGTTACTTTTGCTCGAGTTCCATCACATCCTGCTGTCGTTGATCCGAGTTTATGGTGGAAGTATGATTCTAGTCTTAGTTCTGATCTAGTAGTTATTACTCCTTCAATGGAAGGTGATATGGGCATAGATACTGCAGGTGAGTTACCGTTAGCTGAAGAGCCTCGTTTTCCAGAATCACGCAAGCTTTTTTTGAATCATTTAAGGCAGCAGGGTCAGCTCTTCGCACAGAATGCAATGATTCAAGCAATGTCTACAGGTGAATGAGTCACTTTGGCTAACTGCTGAAAAGATCAGACTTGTTAGTGAAATTTTGATTTCTTATCAGGAAGCCTTTGGTAAGCCACTCTTGGCTTGTCAGAATACTGCGAATCCAAGCCGTACGATGAGTCAAGAGGTCTTCGCAATGAAAACACCTCTTTTAGCTCATGATTTAAGTACTGATCCGCTACTGATTTATGCCAATGTTGAGGCACTCCAACTTTGGAAGAGAAGTTGGTCCGAAATGATTGGGCTGCCTTCAAGATTGACTGCGCCAGAAGATCAATTAAAAGAACGTGATTTTCATTTGAATTGGGCTTTGAAAGACCACTCTAGTCAGGTATACGGAGGTGTTCGCGTCAACAGTGAAGGCAGGAAGTTTTTTATTAAGAACTTACGTATTTGGACTATTTGGAATGAACATCATATTTCCAGTGGCCAAGCAGCGACTTTTGCGAGTTCTTGGCTTCTTTAATTTTGATTGGATAAGCAATAGATGAAGGCAAATCAAAAAAGAAAGTCAATCCATGACAGGGTTGACACAATGAAGAGAAAGTAATGTCGCGAGAAGTCAGAGTTTTTGTCTGACATTGACCTCTTCCTGACATTCTTTTCCTAAGACCCTAATTGGTTTTGTTTGGTATGCAAAGGCGAAAGTTGTTAGGCACTGGTTTGACGGCTCTTACGGCTGCAGTTAGTGCGAGTGCTTTGAGCGCTTGCAAAGTTCGTCGTGAGGGATCAACTCCTATTGCATCGTTGCCAAATGTCCGATGGCGAATGGCAACCAGCTGGCCATATTCCCTGGACACTATTTTTGGTGGAGCTGAAACTATTAGTCAACGGGTTAATGAACTTAGTGGTGGTCGCTTTGTGATTAAGCCATATGCGGCTGGTGAAATTGTTCCTGGATTAGAGGTTTTGGATGCAGTGCAAGCTAGATCTGTCGAGTGTGGTCATACAGCAAGTTATTACTACATTGGGAAAAACCCATCCTTTGCTTTTGGTACATCTGTTCCTTTTGGGTTGACTGCTCAACAGCAAAATGCCTGGTTGTATGAGGCTGGTGGAAACCAATTAATGAATCGCCTTTATTCAGATTTTGGTGTAAGGAGCTTCCCGGCTGGTAATACAGGTGCGCAAATGGGAGGGTGGTTCAAACGAAAATTGGAGAATTTGAGCTCACTTCAAGGATTGAAAATGAGAATTCCTGGTTTAGGAGGTAAGGTTATGGCCCGATTAGGAGTCAATGTTCAAGTTCTCCCAGGCGGAGAAATATATTTGGCTCTTGATCGTGGGGCAATAGATGCGGCGGAATGGACAGGTCCCTATGACGATGAAAAATTAGGCCTTGCACGTGCAGCACGTTTCTACTATTACCCAGGTTGGTGGGAACCAGGTCCAACGTTGACTGCACTTGTTAATAATGTTGCGTGGGAGAAGTTGCCAAAAGAATATCAGGAAATCTTTTCTACAGCCTGCTATGAAGCAAACCTCACGATGCTTAGTCGTTATGACAGCTTGAATGGAGTTGCTCTTCAGAGATTATTGAGAGGAGGTACTGAACTGGTGCCATATAACATTGATATTCTTGAAGCTGCGAAGGATTCTTCATTGCAGCTTTTTTCTGAGATATCGGCTAAGGATCGAGGCTTTGCAAACCTTTTTGAGCAATGGAAGGGTTTCAAAAAAGAAGTATCTGAGTGGAATAAAATTAACGAGTTTTCTTTCACTAATTTTAGTTATAACTCTTGAAGCAGTAATTTATGAGACATTTGCTTGTTTTAGCTAATCGTTTGGAGGCATTCGTTAGATTCACAGCGGTTATAGCTCGTTGGTCAGTATTAGTGATGTTGGGCTTAGGTTTATGGAATGTTCTAGGCAGATACCTAGGGGTATTTATAGGTCATAATCTTAGTTCAAATGGATTAATAGAAGGTCAGTGGTATTTATTTGATTTGGTTTTTTTACTTGGTCTTAGTTGGACGCTTCAACAAGGAGGACATGTTCGTGTCGATGTTTTGCAGACTAGTTGGGATGAAAAGAAGAAAGCCAAGCTTGAATTTCTTGGAACATGCCTTTTTTTATTGCCTTTTGCTATTGGCGTAATGGTTATATCTATTAGCCCAGCATTTCATTCTTGGATGATTGGTGAACTTTCTCCTGATCCAGATGGGCTACCTCGCTATTGGATGAAAACTTTAATACCGTTCGGCTTTTTCTTGCTTACTCTTCAGGGGATTGCTAAAGCTATTAAGTCGTATTTAACTTTGAGGGGACTATTAGTAGAAGAGGCACCAAGATTTCAGCACGATCAAGATTTGGAGAAGAGTTTTGATTGAAATAGATTTACTGGGATACGTTTTTAGCTTTGACCTTTCTGCGATCTTGGGTCCAGGAATGTTTATAGCTCTTATCTTAGCTCTTTTAAGTGGTTATCCAGTTGCTTTTTGTTTAGGTGGGATAGCAGTTTTCTTTGCTTTATTGGCTATAGCAGTGGGAGAAATAGACCCTTTATTTGTGACTGCTTTACCTCAGAGAATTATGGGGATAATGACAAATTTCACTTTATTGGCAATACCTGCATTTGTGTTTATGGGATCAATGCTCGAAAGTTCTGGAATTGCAGAAAGTTTGCTTGAAAATATGGGAAGACTTCTCGGGAGGGTTCGAGGAGGGATTGCTTTAGCAGTAGTTGTCGTCGGGTCATTACTTGCAGCTACGACCGGTGTAGTAGCTGCAACTGTTACGACAATGGGACTGATTTCATTACCTGCCATGTTGCGGGCGGGTTATGACCGCTCTTTAGCAACGGGTGTTATTGCGGCTTCTGGGACATTGGGTCAAATTATTCCTCCAAGCATTGTCTTGGTTGTTCTTGGAGATCAGTTGGGGATTTCTGTAGGTGATCTTTTTCTTGGTTCCTTAATACCAGGTGTCTTAATGGCTACCGCATTTGCACTTTATGTATTAGTTATCAGCAATCTCAAACCTGAATTGGCTCCTCAACAGAATTTTGATCATTCATGGACCAGAGGAATAGGGAAGTTGGTTGGTGTCATGGTGCCACCATTGGGCTTAATCTTTTTGGTTTTGGGAAGCATTTTTTTTGGTATCGCTACACCGACTGAAGCTGGCACATTAGGAGCTATTGGGGCAATGCTATTAGCTGCCTTAAATGGGGGCTTTAGTCGTCAAACTCTTACAAGGGTGTGTGATGAGACTTTACGAACGACCTCAATGGTGATGGCCATTTTGATTGGATCTACGGCATTCAGTTTGGTTTTTCGTGGTGTTGGAGGTGATCAATTGATTGCGGAATTGCTGTTAAATCTTCCTGGTGGCAAGTTTGGCTTTATTACGGTAAGCATGTTGATTATTTTTCTTTTGGGATTCTTTATTGATTTTTTTGAAATTGCTTTTATTGCAGTCCCTCTTCTTCTACCTGCTGCTCAACAATTATTGGGACCTGATGCATTGCTTTGGTTGGGTGTGGTCATTGGAGCTAATTTGCAAACCTCTTTTCTGACCCCTCCTTTTGGCTTTGCGCTGTTTTATTTACGTGGTGTTGCTCCAAATTCGATTACTACGAGAGAGATATATATGGGTGCATTGCCATTTGTAGCACTGCAAATTTCTGTATTGGTGCTTATAATTTCTTTTCCAGCTCTTGTTAACTGGCTACCTCAGTTGGCGTATTCCTAACTTTCAAAGGAGACTCTGTGAATTCTCTTCCAGAGCTCATCTCAAATAAGGAACTCGTGAGTGTGTAAGCTTTAAAATCAAAGTTACTGATGCAATGATCAGTCAAACTCCTAGGTTATCGTTGCAATGTGAGGATATTGCAACCGATATTACTGCTATCAGATCTTTGGATTGGGATCGAAGTCGTTTCGACATTGAATTTGGATTGCGTAATGGCACTACATACAACAGTTTTCTAGTTCGTGGTAATAAGACTGCTCTTATTGATACTAGCCATATCAAATTTAAAAGTAGATGGCTTCCATTATTAATAGAGCAGATTGATCCAACGACAATTGATTACTTGATTGTTAGTCATACAGAGCCTGATCACTCAGGGCTAATTGGTGAATTGTTAAAACTTCATCCACAAATTGAAATCATTGCTTCAAAGGTAGCGATTGATTTCTTAAAGAATCAGGTACATGAGTCTTTTTCTTCCAGATCAGTGAAATCTGGTGACATTCTTGATTTGGGAATTAATGGAGTCAGTGGAGTGTCTCATAAACTTGAGTTTTTAAGTGCTCCAAATCTTCACTGGCCAGATACAATTTTTACTTTTGACCCTGCTACTGGAACTCTTTTTACTTGCGATGCGTTTGGCTTGCACTATTGCTCAGAGGACCTATTTGATATTGATGAGGGAACCATTGCGCATGACTTTCGATTTTATTATGACTGTTTGATGGGCCCTAATGCTCGTAGTGTTTTACAGGCTTTAAAAAGAATAGATTCGTTACCGGAAGTCTCTATTATTGCTGTTGGTCATGGCCCTTTACTAAAACATCATCTTCATTTATGGCTCAAGAAATATCGAGAGTGGAGTAGCAGGCGGAGTAAAGGTGATAGTTATGCCGCTGTTTGTTATTTAAGTCAGTATGGTTTCTGTGATCGATTAAGTCAATCAATTGCACATGGCATTGGCAAGGCTGATGCACAAGTTCAATTAATAGATTTGCGTGCTTCAGATACTCAAGAACTTAGTGCGTTGATTGGTGAAGCTCAGGCTGTTGTTGTCCCAACTTGGCCTAGTAAACCAGATTCTGAATTGCAAAGTTCTATAGGAACGTTGCTAGCAGCATTGAAACAGAAGCAATGGATAGCTGTTTATGATGCATATGGCGGTAATGATGAGCCGATTGATTCTGTGGCTAGTCAATTGAGAAATCAGGGGCAAAAAGAAGCCTTTGCTCCTCTTAGAGTGCGTACTGTTCCTGACGGCAATATTTATCAGTGTTTTGAGGAGGCAGGCACTGACTTAGGGCAAATACTGAATCGTAAAAAGACAATAGCTACCATGAAGAGTCTTGACGGTGACTTAGATAAAGCTTTGGGGAGGCTTAGTGGTGGCCTTTATGTTGTTACTGCTAGTCAAGATGACCGTAACACGAATCGTCGAAGCGCCATGGTGGCAAGCTGGGTTACGCAAGCAAGTTTTCAACCGCCTGGACTTACTGTTGCAGTAGCTAAAGATAGAGCTATCGAATCCTTGATGCAGGTTGGTGATCGCTTCGTGATCAATGTATTACGTGAGGATAATTACCAGCCGTTACTTCGTCACTTTCTTAAACGATTTCCGCCTGGAGCAGATCGTTTTGCTGGTGTTAACTTCCTTGAAAATGTCGCGAAGGGAGGACCTGTACTTGCAGATGCGTTGGCTTTTTTAAGTTGTCTAGTAGAAAAAAGACTTGAAGGCCCAGATCATTGGATAATTTATGCGATTGTGGAACAGGGAAATGTAGCTGACTCAGAAGCTAGAACAGCCGTT
>QCFS01000029.1 GCA_003278365.1 Prochlorococcus sp. AG-363-M17
AGTCGGGTAGTTATTTATTCATGGGCAGTACTTTTGGTGACCTTTTTAGAATCAGTACTTTTGGTGAATCTCATGGAGGTGCTGTCGGGGTAATTGTTGAAGGGTGTCCGCCTAGGCTTGAGCTTGATCTTGGGAAGGTTCAGGCTGATTTGGATCGACGAAAGCCTGGGCAAAGCAAAATCACTACACCACGCAAGGAGGACGATCTTATAGAAGTCCTAAGCGGCTTGATCGATAACAAGACTCTTGGCACTCCAATCGCAATGATTGTCAGGAACAGAGATCACCGCCCTTCTGATTATCAAGAAATGAATAAGGCTTTTAGACCATCACATGCAGACGGGACATATCAAGTGAAATATGGGATTCAAGCTCGCAGTGGAGGTGGTAGGGCTTCTGCTAGAGAAACAATAGGCAGAGTTGCTGCAGGATCAATTGCCAAGCAGTTGCTTTCTAAAGTGAATGGCACTGAAGTGATTGCGTGGGTTAAACGGATTCATACTATTGAGGCTGAAATTGATCCAAATCAGGTTCATTTAGATGATGTAGAAGCCAATATCGTGAGGTGCCCTGATCACCATGTTGCTGAGAAGATGATTAAACGAATTGAAGAGATAAGCCGAGAAGGGGATTCATGTGGAGGGGTCATTGAGTGTGTTGTTCGCAATCCACCGGTTGGTCTTGGGATGCCTGTTTTTGATAAGTTAGAAGCAGATTTGGCTAAGGCTGTTATGTCTTTGCCAGCAACCAAGGGGTTTGAATTGGGCTCTGGTTTTCAAGGAACCTTTGCTAAAGGGAGTGAACATAATGATATTTTTCTACCTACTCAAGCAAATAAATTAAAAACAGCTACTAATAATTCAGGTGGTATTCAGGGGGGAATAAGTAACGGTGAGCCAATTATTATTCGAGTTGCGTTTAAACCCACGGCAACTATAAGAAGGGATCAAAAAACTGTTGATTACTTAGGTAATCCAACAATCTTGAGTAGTAAAGGTCGTCATGATCCTTGTGTTTTGCCTAGAGCAGTTCCTATGGTTGAAGCGATGGTTTCAATTGCTCTTGCTGACCATCTTTTGCGTCAGCAGGGTCAATGCTCCCTTTGGTAAATGGAGATCATTAGAGAGTAAATAGCTCTAATTTTTAGACGTATTCAGCAACTCTCACATCTCGCCTGATTAGAAGATCTTGCAGCCCTTCGGAATCAACTGTTTCACTCTCGACAAGCATCTCGGCTAGTTCGTCAAGTACAGAACGATTGTCGGTGAGCACTTTTGTAGCTCGTTTATAGGCAACATCTACTAACTCGGCTACTTCAGCATCAATTGTTGCAGCAGTGTCTTCTGAGAAGTCACGTTCCGCGGCAATATCACGGCCGAGAAACATTCCACCTTGAGAGCGCCCAAGGGCAACAGGACCAAGTTTTTCGCTCATTCCAAAACGAGTAATCATTTGACGCGCTACTTGAGCTACTTGTTGAAGGTCGTTGGATGCGCCAGTGGTGACTTCGTCTTCTCCATATACGATCTCTTCGGCTACTCGGCCTCCTAAGGCAACTGCCATTTGATTCTGTAAATAGGATCTTGAATAGAGACCTGATTCCATTCTCTCTTCACTTGGGGTGAAGAATGTAAGCCCACCAGCTTGCCCTCTTGGGATGATAGATATTTTTTGAACAGGGTCGTAGTCCGGCATTAGTGCACCAACCAAGGCATGGCCAGCTTCATGGTAAGCAACTAGTCGCTTGCGCTTATCACTCATAACTCGATCTTTTTTTTCTGGTCCTGCTAAAACTCTTTCAATAGCATCATTGATTTCATCATTGCTTACTTCTGTAAGTTCTCTGCGAGCGGCAAGAATTGCAGCTTCGTTAAGCAAGTTGGCAAGATCAGCACCAGTGAATCCAGGTGTTCTTCGCGCAACTTTGTCTAGATCCACGTCTTTTGAAAGTGTTTTATCACGCGCATGAACTTTGAGTATTTGTAAGCGACCTGCGTAATCGGGTCGATCAACTACAACTTGCCTGTCGAATCGACCAGGGCGCATGAGAGCAGCATCTAATACATCAGGCCTATTTGTTGCTGCAACAATAATGATTCCTGTGTTGCCTTCAAACCCATCCATTTCAGTAAGTAGTTGATTGAGGGTCTGCTCTCGTTCATCATTCCCTCCTCCAAGACCTGCTCCTCGTTGACGACCTACAGCATCAATTTCATCTATAAAAACAATGCATGGTGCATTCTTCTTGGCTTGTTCAAAGAGATCACGAACTCGACTAGCACCTACGCCTACAAACATTTCTACAAATTCTGAGCCTGAGATTGAGAAAAATGGCACATCTGCTTCGCCAGCTACAGCTTTAGCAAGGAGTGTTTTCCCGGTCCCCGGAGGGCCTACTAGTAGAACCCCTTTAGGAATTTTGGCTCCAACTGCAGTAAAACGATCGGGGTTTTTAAGGAAGTCAACAACTTCGGTTAGTTCAAGCTTGGCTCCTTCGATTCCTGCAACATCGCCAAAAGTTACTTGCGTAGAGGGCTCCATTTGAAGACGAGCTTTACTTTTCCCGAAATTCATTGCCGGATTCCCTCCGGACCCTCCCTGTGCTCTTCTGAATAGAAAAAACAAACCCCCTAAAAGCAATATTGGGAAAAAGAGGCTGCTTGCAGCTTGCTGCCAAGGGTTTGGTTGCCGTGTTGGTTGAACCGCAATATCAACATTGTGCTCAGTTAGCAGATTTAAGAGATCTTTGTCTGGAGCAAGATTTACTTCAGCACGACGTCCATCGTTTTCAACTATTTGGGCGGTTCCTTGGTCAGGTGAGATCAGTACTCGGCTGATTTGGTTGTCTTGTACAGCTTCGACAAAATCACTGTATCTAAGAGTTCTTGATGCATTTGAAGGATCTGGTGTTTCAAGAAAAGCTGTTCCAACTACGACCACAGCCACAACCAGGAGCACATAAATGCCTACGTTTCGCCAGCGTTTGTTCAAGGTTCTTTTTGTACTTATAAGAGAATGTTAATAGGGTTCACCCCCTTCATGCGTCTCTTAGTACATCAACCACACTGCGAAACGCAAACCATTCTGGGATTTCTTCTCCACTACGAAGCATTTTGCGGAATTGAGTGCCACTGAGTTTCTTTACATGCAAGCCACGGTTCTCAGCATGTTCTGCGGTGACATAGCCTTCTTCTTCTGTGTAAACCAGATTCATAGAAGGCACTGTTTCCATAGAGAGCTCAGGAGCTAATTCCCTTGCAAAATTCTGAGCATCATAGGGTCCATAAAAGTCCTCTCCAGATAGGGACGATTTACAGCCAGCCATATCGCGTCCAATGATGAAGTGTGTGCATCCATAGTTTCTTCTGATGATCATGTGCTGGAGGGCCTCCCTAGGGCCTGCCATGTGCATTGCATAGGGCAGGTATGCCCATCTGATCCGAGGGTTTTTAACTTCTGCAGCTAAACGCTCATAAGTTTGAAATCTCAGTACACCAGGAATGTCATCTTGCTGTGTTGGCCCACATGTTGGATGTACTAAAACCACTGCGTTGTCACTGACATTGTTTGCATGAAGTGCTCTTGTAAATAATTCGTAGTGAGCTCTGTGAATTGGGTTTCGACATTGAAATGCAACAACATCTTCGTTTTCAGGAAGATCAGAACGAACTTCTGCAGGCGTTTTGCAAGGGAAAATTCTTTTTGGGAGTGTTAATCCATGTAAGCCACCCCCTAAATAAAAACGTTTACGTTCGGTGGCAATCATTCTCACTGCAGGATGCTCTAAAGAAGTTGTTCCATAGCAACCTTTCGCCTCAGAGACTTTGTCTGGTTCCCACTTCTCTTCGACGTTAAGCACAGCAAGATCTTGCCCTTGATATGTCAGCAAAACCTTCTCTCCAACAGTTACATCTTCTCTATCGGTATCCATGACTATCGGGAGTCCAAATAGATAGCCCGAAGTAGTTCGATTGGTTTTAATTACTTCTTCGTAATCAGCCTTTAGCATGAAGCCTCTTTCTGGCGAGAAGCCTCCAATTACAAGCAATTCGATATCACAGGCATTCCTGTCGGAGCATTCCAATTTTTTTGTAGTTTTTGCTATTAGCTCTTTTTGCTTGTCTTTAGGCACCATTAAATCCACAAGCGATCCTCCATATGGGGGAATCCCTTTGTGATGATTTGGGGTTTTATTTGTCTGGGACATCATTTAGCTTTTGGTTCCGCTGCGATTCTCCCAGATCAAGAGACCTGCTTTGTTTATCTAAAACCATAAAAAAAGGTGGGCTATGTAACCCACCCCCTTTTTTATGGTTTTAGAAACTAATTGATAAAGCTTTGAGCAACAAGGCAGCTCAAGCTTTGCGGCCATAAAGATTCCCAGTGATTTTTACGTCTACGGGATCCCTAGAACCCAGATCATTATCTGAAGGTTGAATTGCGACGAAGGTTCCTGAGAACTCATTAGTAGCGGAATCAACACTGTCAATTGATAGTGTTATGACTCCATTTCCTGTGAGATCTCTTTTGATGTTTTCTCTTTCGAGAGCTTCATCATCTCCGCCTAATGCAACTAGACCCTGGGCATATTCAA
Source organism: Prochlorococcus sp. AG-363-M17 (assembly GCA_003278365.1). Classification (GTDB taxonomy): domain Bacteria; phylum Cyanobacteriota; class Cyanobacteriia; order PCC-6307; family Cyanobiaceae; genus AG-363-P08. The sequence goes on from QCFS01000029.1 coordinate 4,595, forward strand.
CACCAGTGTCTTTTGCTCTACTTTTTGGATCAAGGAAGTCACCTGTGCGATAGCTAGGGGTCAAAGTTTTACCAGAGAACTCTGCTCCTGGAGAAATTGATTTTCCTCCATCAGCAACCATGTCTTTTACAGAAAAAACAAGAGGGAATTCTTCTCCACTAGGAGAAAGAACAGTTATCAGAGCAAAGTCAATGCCACCTTTAGCAGCAAATTTGCCACCTGAAAGGTCACCATAAACCTGATCGATAGAGGTGTTGTTTACAGGACTGATGATTTTAGCGGGAAGGAATTCAGCCTTTTTACGCTTGCTTGCAGCTACTTTTACAAAGATTTCTGTTGGATGAAGGCAAAGATCTTTGAAGTCTCCGTCAGCGTTGATGGAGCCTCCAGAGCTTGATTTAACTGCTGGACAGCTATTGGCTTGGCCGGTATTAACTATGTCGCCAAAATTCGCATTCCCCCTTTCGTTTCCAAGAACGAATGCGGCGGAGGCGCTGCTTGGGGCACTTATAAAGGTGAGACAGAAAGCCAGCACCAGGGCCAGCAAAGGACGAAATGGCATAGGAGGAAGCCTAATGGCAGATTACTGCGGGTATTAACCGCCCAATGGGGCAGTCTGGATATTACAGGGGTCAAATGATAGTTAACGGCCGCTTTTCGCAGCTCTCAACAACCCGTCGCTTATAAAAAGGCCCAGAATTGCCTCTAACTTGAACGTCAATTCGTCTTGAATACTGGAAGTAAGGGCAGTTTGGCCTATCGCTCAAACAGAGAAAAGATTTAATGCTCTAGAAACTTAATTTTATAAATCAAGGCGATCTAGACCATTTTTTTGGGAAAAAGTAAGAGTTTGCGATCTGATTTTTTCTCTATAAGGTGCTTTTTTAGACCCTTTCGGAAGCTAGAAGCTGAATCGAAGGTTAGAAACACCGTGAGAGTTGAGCCCTGATCACCTGGTCCCGTGCGATTTCAAACGAATCTCAATTAGAAAGTCGAGTAAGAGATGGGCAAGCCTGAATTTTTCCATTGTTGGGATGGTTCGAATTTCCCCGTTTTTACTGATAAGCCAACCTCCATTGTTGTTTTCCTCGAAGCCTTGTCCTGGACGATCGATTGGATTTGCCATGATTAGATCACAACCTTTTTGAACTTGCTTTCTTTTTCCTACCTCTTTGATGTAGGAATCTTCTCCTGAAAGTGCAGTGAATCCAAGTAAAAGTTGGTTTGGAGACCTTTTTGTTGCTAGCTCAGCTAACAAGTCAGGGACGATTTCTAGATTTGTACACAGACTTTGTAGGAGCTCTTCTTTTCGTAGTTTTCCAGTATCTTTTTTTCTTTGAAGTCTAAAATCAGAGACTGCTGCAGCCATGGATACGGCGTCTGCATGAGGTTGCAACTCAAGAATTTTTTCTCTCATTTCATTGGCATTTTTTATTGGGAATGTGTTTAGTCCTTCCAGCAAGTGATTAGAAACTTCTAGCCGGCCATGGACAAGGTCCACATATGCTCCTCTTAGCTTGGCGGCTTGTGCAAGCAGGATGCCCATTTTCCCACTGCTGCGATTTGTAAGGACTCGAGCCAAATCAATATCTTCTGAAGTCGGCCCTGCCGTTGCTAATAGCCTTAACCCTTGCCAATCTTTTTTGATAGAACCTTCATCTGTTAGCTGCCAAAAAGCACTTTCGATTGCCAATTCAATTAATTCGCCTGAAGCCATGCGCCCTTCCCCTTCTCTATTGCAAGCAAGAAGACCATTTGTAGGTTCTAGGCCAATTAAATTCGGGTAGCTTTTTATCGTCAGCCAATTCCTCTGAATTGCAGGATTTGAAAACATTCCTGTATTCATTGCAATTGCTGCAATGGTTGGCTTTTCATTTGCCAAAAGAATGCTTGCTACAAGTCCTTGGGCTAGGCCTTGAGACCATCTTCCGAGCGTGGATGCACTTAGTGGAGCAATAACAACAAGATCCGCCCATTCAGAGAGGGCTATGTGTAATGGTCTTGGTTCAGAGGAACTCCATTGATCATCTTCTTGATAACAGCGGTTTCGACTAAGGCTTGCAAGAGAAACTGCACTAACTAAGCGGCTAGCACTTGGTGTTATTACACAACGAACTTCAGCACCTGTTTTGATGAGAGAACTAACAAGTAAGGGTGTTTTTACCGCTGCGATGCTCCCTGAAACAAGAACCAGCAGGTGTTTGCCTTTTAAAGAATTTGTTTCATTAGTCTTCATCGAAAGGCTCTCCGTCTACTAAGTGCAGATATGGCTCTGCAAGCTCTGGACGTTGAATTGCCAAGGCTCTTAACAGGTGCCAATCGCTTAGTCCTGCAAACGGTGTTGGATAGTCATCATCCTCCAGTCGCTTTGCAAGAATGGCTATTGATTCATCATCAAAGTTTTCAAGTTGCTCAGTAGTGATTGACTTGCGATCTTCAGTTAGCAATCTATTTGAATTATTCATGGTGTCCCCAATACCTTGAAAGCTTTCATTCTTATTCTGCCTCCAAGCTAGGTTTCATGAGAGGGGAATTAGCTCAGTTGGTAGAGCGCTGTGATCGCACCGCAGAGGCCAGGGGTTCGAATCCCCTATTCTCCACTTAAGCTTATTTGGGGTAAAAACTCATTTAGATTTATAGCATTGCATCCATTTGCATTGATATGAATTCATTAGGCCTGTTGCAAATAATTGATTCTTGTTCTCAATAAATTTGATCTTTTCAACTAGAATTTATTCACTTCTTTTAAAATAGTTAAAGAAAATGCTTTAAATATCATGAAAAATTTATGGTCTAATTCTTCAGATTGGTAACGTGATTTTAATTTAAATCTGCCAATTGACAGTGCAAACATAAAGTCATTCTCTATGCACCCTCTAAGTGGGTTTAGTTCGTAAGCTTACTCTTCTTTAGATTAATGGTGGGAATGGATTGCGATAAGTCATTCTTGATTTTTTACTGTGCTTAGTTGATTAATGCCGGAATGCAATTTTTATCAGATTCTCCTTTATATGCCTGATTAGTTTCATTTAATGGGATCACCTGGGTCGGATACCTCCTGCTGAGATTTTATTGAGTTTGCTGTATGCGAATGTAAACCGTCAGAGCGCTTCCAATCAAAGGGGACTCAGCATCTCAGGCTAAAATAGATATGAAATCTCCATAATCAGTACTTTCCGTCCAAAATCGGGAATCTGGTTGAGATGCTTTGTCCTTAATTAATTCCTAAGAGGAATTAACAAGTGATCTTTTCTCTTTGACTGTTGCGTGAATGTGAGGAAAATAAAGTCATAAGGAATATACTCTTGCTAAATAATCCCCGCAAAACTCTTCTACTTGTTGGTCTTGGGGCAATTGTGGCTTTGAGTGTGCTCGAACGCCCTACAGCTCTTCTTACATTTGGATTTATTCCTTTAGCTGGAATTTTTCCATTGGGTCAAACATCTGACCAGGAGACTAATGGGGGAAAAGATGCATGAATCATTAATTCTCTATGTCCCAGTCGAAACGCGAGCAGGTGGTTAGCCACCTTAGATATATCCGTCAGGAACTTCGAGAGATGCATCAAGGTGTTTTGGAAGATGGCTTACTCCCTGAAGGAGGTGAGATCAGAGGGGTCATGGCACAGATGGAGGCCCTTCTTGAATTGCTTGAAGGGAAAAGCACCAAGAAAGCTAAGGCAGAGGCAACTTGATCTCCTTTTAGCTATGAAGGTTTACTTGACTAAGAATTTGCTTGGATGTCTTGTTCAAACCTTATTGAGTAGTTTTTAAGGTTAAATCCTTAGTATTCCGATACTATTTTCTTCAATCTCAACCTTTTAATGGGAAGAAAATTTCAATACACTGGTTTATATAGAAGCCTTGGCCAGGCATTAGATCGACTGGAGGAATGGTCTGCGAATCCTTGGAGAAGAGCTTCTCTATTACTAATTGTTCTTTTTTCGACTTTTTTAATAGGTAGCTCTATTGGCATGATTAATGGTGTTTTGGCTTTAATGGACCCAATCGGAGCTTTCTTTACGGTTGTAGTTTTAGAGATAATGGTAAGAGCTCGTCGCTTATGGCCTACTCAAACGCGTAGTTCTATTGCAATTCAACTGATTGATGTTGCTCGGTTTGGGCTTTTATATGGATTATTACTTGAAGGATTTAAATTGCTTTAAACTTGTACCTTAATCTTGTAATGCCTTCTAATTTTAGTGGGATTACTGTCCTTAAATCAGGGAAAAAACTCTTATCTTTATTTAAAAAGTAAGATTATTAGTGTCTTTTTGTGAACCTATTCCCTTACTTAAATATTGGCTTTTTTAGCTTCCACAGCAGCAATTAAATAAAGTAATGCCATCCTAATTGGGATTCCATTCTTTACTTGCTCCTCAACTAGACATATTGATCGATCAGCAAGAAGCTCACCACTCATTTCAACGCCTCGATTAACTGGCCCTGGATGTAGAACAGGGACGCTTTTTTGACAGAGTTTTAGGGATTGATGAGTTATCCCATAGTCATTATGATATCTATCAAGTGTTGAGAGTAGGTTCTCTTTCATCCTTTCTTTTTGAAGTCTTAGTGTCATGACTGCATCTGCATATGGCAATACTTCTGATAGTTTTCTTTCAATATGAATGCGACCACGCTTCTTGATAGGGTCTAATTCTTGACCAGGTGGTGGAGCATCAACGAAGTTTTCGAACTCTTTTGGAAGAAGACTTGGTGGACCGCAAAGCAGTACATCAGCACCACATGCTGTAAGAGCCCATAGGTTTGAGCGAGCTACTCGAGAGTGGAGGATATCCCCAATAATTGCAATTTTTTTGCCTAGTAGTGCTTCTGGTTCAGGATTCAGAGGGTTGAAATAGTTAGCAAGGGTGTAGAGGTCTAGAAGTCCTTGGCTTGGATGACTATGAAGGCCATCGCCTCCATTCAGGATTGCTGTAGTTTCTCCTGATTTTTCAAGTTCTGAAGCTAATTGGGCAGCAACATTTGTAGAACTATGTCTTACGACAAGTACATCCGCACCCATGGCAACGTATGTAAGGGCTGTGTCAAGGACTGATTCTCCTTTCCTTAGAGAACTTCCAGATGCTGTGAAGTTCACAACGTCAGCTGAAAGACTGCGCGCTGCAAGTTCAAAACTGCTACGGGTTCTTGTACTTGCCTCGAAAAATAATGTAGTTACTAACCTTCCTTGAAGAGCAGGTAACTTTCGTGTTCCACTACTAGGAAGTGATTTGAAACGATGGGCTAGAGACAAAACCTCTCGATAATCCTCTAAGGAAAAAGAGGACAAGTCAATTACATGATGGTGGGACCAGCCAGTCATAAGTAATCAGATGAGGTTGGATGCCAAGCTTGGGGTTTTGGAGGACACCTGTCGCCTCTTTTTCGTTTACTAATACTTCGACTTTCTTTTAGATACCAACGCCAGGGTAATTCTTTTGCCTTTGTAATGCCTATTCTTGTTGTCCTCACAACAGTTGTGTTGATGCTAGTAAGTGAATTAGAAGCTAGCCATAAATCATTCTCTTGTGTTAGTTGGCAATTGTCATGGCATAGGTTTAATTCAAAACGCTTGGCTAGTAAACCTGGCCCTGAAGCAATTCTTTCGTGTTCACCTGGCATTGCAAGAGCCCTTAGAAGAACACCATTGGCCCAGTTGGATCTATCAGTGACCACATTTATACAGTGATAGATCCCATATGTCAGGTATACATATAAATGTCCAGGCTCTCCAAATAGGGTCTCATTTCTAGAGGTTCTGTGAAAGTAACCATGACATGCTTCTTCTGATTGAGAATATGCTTCTGTTTCAACGATTACCCCCCATAAGAAATCACCATTAGATAACTTCCTAACAAGCTTGCATCCGATTAAATCTGGAGCGACTTGTTCAGCAGGTCTAGAAAAAAAAGAAATAGGTAAAATATTACTTTCAATAAGCTTTAATTTGTTTTTCTGCATCTTGGAAATCATTTAGCTTTTCTTGCAGATGTTCTTCACTTATATCAAAATCAAGATAGCAACTAATACCTGTTTCTGTTATTGCCATCTACATTTTGTTTAACTAGCTGTTTAACTAGCTCCTTACACCTCAACTGATTTAATGTTATGAAGAATAAAAATGGATAACTTTTCATCACTTCTTAACTTCAATGACTCCTTGTTTCCCAGGTCCAGTAAAAAGTTCTAGTTCGATTCGACTTGCATTGTCAACTTGGACAGAAGTGGAGAACTATCTTCAGTCTTGTAAAGGAGTCATCCTCCCTATCGGCTCTACCGAACAGCATGGGCCTACAGGAGCCATTGGCACTGATGCTTTAACAGCAGAGGCTGTTTCGTTGGAAGTTGGTAAAAAGACAGGTGTTCTAGTTGCTCCAGTTCAGGCTTATGGAATGGCTGAACATCATTTAGGCTTTCCAGGAACTATGAGCCTGAAGCCTGACACACTGCTTTCAGTGATTCATGATTTGCTCTTTTCATTGGCTAGTCATGGGTTTGAACGGATTTTTGTGGTTAATGGTCATGGAGGGAATATTGCGACCACAAAAGCAGCTTTTTCAAAGGTATATGGGACTGCTCTAAGTCGTGGTCTCTCAACGGCGCCTAACTTGAGATGCAGATTAGTTAATTGGTTTATGGCTGGCTCAGTATTTAATGAAGCCAAAAAGCTTTATGGAGACAAAGAAGGACAACATGCGACACCTAGTGAAATAGCTTTAACACTTCATTTAGAGCCAACGCTTATCGAGAAGCAACATAAATTGCCTGCTGCCGCACCTGCAGGGCCCATTCATGGCTTCGAAGATTTCCGGAAACGCTATCCTGATGGACGTATGGGTTCGGACCCTTTTCTGGCGCATCCTGACCATGGTGCAAATTTGCTTGAAAAAGCTTCAGAAGATTTGAGTATCGATTTAATTCGTTTCCTTGATGAATCATGACCAAAATCACAGTTGAAGATGTGAGAAAAGTTTCGAATCTTGCTCGCCTTGATCTTAAGGAAGAGAAAATTGAAACTTATGCTTTGCAATTAGAAAAGATTCTTACCTATGTGGCACAACTTGAGGAAATTGATACAGCTGAAATAACACCAACAACAAGGGCAGTAGAAGTTGTAAATGTTGTAAGAGAAGACATCGCTTCAAATACTAATGTTCGTGATGAGATACTTGAACTTGGACCTCAACGGGAAGGTCAGTTTTACAAAGTTCCTAAGATATTAGCTAATTAAAATTAGTCTTTAATGAGGAGTAACAGCAGTTTTTTGTAATAGGCTTATCCATTTCTTTTTCAAGCTTAGAGAGGGGAGAAGTTTTGCAAAAGGCCGCATTCTACTTCGCCTTTTTTTGTGGCTTCTTATTCCTATAAGAATGTCATAGAGAAAGTTGACACTGTCAGCACGTGATTCAAATATGCCCATTCTTTGAGGAGATCCCTTCGCATCAAGTAGAGGCTTTGCTGTTTGATAGGCAGGTTGATATTCGAACCAGGGTATTGATGGCCAAAGATGATGAACCAGATGATAATTCTGACCCATTATCAATAGATTCATAACCTTGCTTGGATAAACTCTAGCGTTTTTCCAACGATTTCTCGCAAGAAATGGACGATGTGGAAGGTAGTCAAAGAAAATCCCTAGAGTTACTCCCACCATTAGGGCTGGACCAAACCAAAGATTATATATAACGTTCATAAAACCATATTTTAATCCAGCTGAAATGATGATGATAAATAAAGCTCTTTCGATACCCCATTGAAGGAGTTCATGTTTTCGCCAAAGTTTCCTACTAAAGAAAAAATATTCGTGATAAAAGAATCTTGGGGCGATTAGCCAGACTGGACCAAAAGTGCTGACAATGTGATCAGGGTCATTTTTTGGGTCATTTACATGAGAATGATGTTGAAGATGAACTCGTGTAAAAACAGGAAAGCTAAAACCTAGCAAGATTGCCGCGCCATGTCCCATGGCTTGGTTAATCCATTTGTTTGGATGTGCTGCGTTATGACAAGCATCATGAATAACAGTTCCTTCCATATGTAGGGCAAGGAAGGCAAGTCCAACAAGTAAGGGGAGAGGCCAATCACCTTGGTACCATTCCCAGATTGTTAGTACAGCCAAGCAATAACCACCTAAGAAAAGCCAAACAGTTGGGTTCCAAGCATTTGGGGGAGATAAGTAGGCCTCTAGTTTTTTTTGCCAGAATGCACTTGAGTATGAGTGACTAGGCATCTCAGTTGATTTCTTATCGAAGAGTGCCTGGGTCATTTCTTCTGGTTCTTAGAAAAAATTAAAGACCATACCAAGTTACAAAACTACAGCCCAAGTCCACGAGATAGCTTCATTAGACATTTTATCGATATTTAAAACCTTAGGATTTCCTAGGTTTTCTTAGTGCCCACCGGGAGACTTGAACTCCCACGACCGAAGTCACTGGTACCTAAAACCAGCGCGTCTACCAATTCCGCCAGATGGGCTTGGATAAAACTCTAGTCAAATGAACCAAAATGGGGGAGCCCCTTATAACAAAAATGCTTGTCATCTTCATAGGCGCTATTGCTCTGTCCTTTGGGGTTGCTTGGTTGTTGCTACCACTTTTGCTTACGGAATTGAGCAGAGCAAGGGATGCTGTTTGGGGAGGCGTCGCTCTTTTGTGGGGACTAGTTCTCATTGCGAGTAGCGATCGGATACAAGGATCTATGAACTTTGTTGTGGTGTTTGGGGCACTTTTGATTGTGAGGCTTGGAGTGGAAGTAACTCAGAATCGATGGCATCAACTGAGTCTTGACGAAAAATCAGCCTTGAGCTCTTTCAACAGATGGTCTGTACGTTTTGCAGAGCTCAAAATTGTTTTGAAGCAATTAGGTGCCAACCTTTTTTCGTCATTAAACTTTTTGCAAGCCTCTCCAAAACCATCAAAGGTTAGTAAGAAATGGATACGTACTGAAGATGCGATATCGAATGATTTAGAGGAACCATCCCCCTCTTTAGGGCCTTCTCAGGATACTTAATGTGTCTGGAGTCAGTGTCGAATTCGAATTCTACTTTCCCTTTGTGATACCCCAGGGCTCATAATTCTTTTGCTGCAGGAACAAAGTGACTCAGGAGAAAACCTCGGGCGCTGATTCTCAATCGTCTTACAAGGAAACCTTAAATCTTTTAAAGACAGGTTTTGGCATGCGTGCTAATTCCACTCAAAGAGAACCTGAACTACAAGCTTTTTGGAAGAAGGAAGGTATTGATTTGGAGCTGGGTCGGAATAATGATGGACCTGTTTTTACTTTGCATGATGGTCCGCCTTATGCAAATGGTGCTCTTCATATGGGGCATGCACTCAATAAGGTGCTTAAAGACATCATCAATAAGTACAAGATTCTCAGAGGCTCAAAGGTTTCTTTTATTCCTGGTTGGGATTGCCATGGTCTCCCAATAGAGCTCAAGGTCCTGCAATCTTTTGATCAAGAGCAGCGAAAGACTCTTACACCTATAAAACTTCGTAAAAAAGCTTCAGCATATGCTCAAAAGCAAGTAGTAGATCAAATGGCTGGGTTTCGACGTTGGGGGATATGGGCTGATTGGGATAAACGTTACTTAACTCTTCAAAAGGAATATGAAGCTGCTCAGATAGAACTTTTTGGTTCCATGGCACTCAAGGGACACATCTATAGAGGCTTAAAGCCCGTTCATTGGAGTCCTAGCTCGCGCACTGCTCTTGCCGAAGCAGAGCTTGAATATCCTGATGGCCATCAAAGCCCAAGTGCTTATGTGATCTTTGCCGCTCAAGAATTGCCGGCAGTTTTGCGTAACGAGCTTTTAAGGCAAGGACTTCAGTTGCCGCTGGAAAGTTCTGAGTTAGAGAAAAAATTGAAGATAGCTATTTGGACGACTACGCCATGGACTCTTCCTGCAAATCTTGCTATCTCCGTTAATAGTTCTATTGATTATGTTTTTGCTGAGGATGTACAAGGGAGGTTGTTTGTCTTTGCAAGGGAACTTATTCCGGAATTAAGCAAGAAACTTTCTTTGCAATTTAAGATTCGTGCGCATGTAAAGGGAGAGTTGTTGGACGGAATTATTTATTGTCATCCCTTACTTAATAGAACAAGTCCGGTTGTTATTGGTGGTGACTACATAACTACTGAATCGGGCACAGGCTTGGTCCATACTGCTCCTGGCCATGGTGTGGATGATTTTAATACAGGACGTAAGCATGGATTGCCAATTTTGTGCCCTGTTGATGAGGCAGGTAACTTTACAGATGCTGCTGGACCTTTTAAAGGATTAAATGTTTTAAAGAATGCAAATCAGGAAATACTTAAAGCTCTTGAAAAAGTAAATGCTCTTTTAAAGCATGAGCCCTATTCTCATAGATATCCTTATGATTGGAGAACAAAGAAACCAACAATTTTTAGGGCTACTGAGCAATGGTTTGCTTCTATTGATGGATTTAGAGATGATGCTCTTAAAGCAATAGATAGTGTTGAATGGTTCCCTTTGTCTGGACGTAATCGTATTGAATCTATGGTTCGTGAAAGAGGTGATTGGTGTATCTCAAGACAACGTACTTGGGGGGTCCCAATCCCTGTATTTTATGAACGTAATGGGGACAAAGTTCTTCTGAATTCTGAAACTATTGATTATGTACATGCTCTAATTGCAAAACACGGGTCAGATATCTGGTGGGAGAAAGATGAATGTGATCTATTGCCACCAAGTTTGTCATCCGAGGCTAAGCGTTGGAAGAAAGGTACTGACACAATGGATGTTTGGTTTGACTCGGGCTCAAGCTGGGCATCTGTTACTAAAGGGACGCCAGCACTTAATTTCCCGGCAGACCTTTACTTAGAAGGCTCTGATCAGCATCGAGGGTGGTTTCAATCTTCGCTTTTGACATCTGTTGCAGTAGAGGGAAAGGCTCCATACAAAAAAGTACTTACTCATGGATTTGCTCTTGATGAGCAAGGTCGAAAAATGAGTAAGTCTCTTGGAAATGTTGTTGACCCTTCTGTGATTATTGAAGGTGGACCAAATAAAAAACAGCATCCTGCTTACGGAGCTGATGTTTTGAGGCTTTGGGTGAGTTCAGTGGATTATTCTGTAGATGTACCTATTGGTAGCAATATACTTAAACAATTGTCAGATGTTTATAGAAAGATTAGAAATACAGCACGTTATTTGCTGGGTAATTTGGATGACTTTAATCCAACTAATGACAGCATTAAGATAGAAGAACTACCTTTGCTTGATAGATGGATGCTTCATAGAACTTCGGAGGTTATTGATGAAATCACTTCAGCTTTTGAGAGCTATGAATTCTCAAAGTTTTTTCAGTTGATTCAAAATTACTGTGTGTCTGACCTGTCCAACTTTTATTTGGATATTGCTAAAGATAGGTTGTACGTAAGTGCGCCATCTGATTCCAGGAGAAGGTCCTGTCAAACTGTTCTTTCAATTGTAATTGAGAGCTTTGCGGTTATGATTTCCCCTGTTCTTAGTCACATGGCAGAGGATATATGGCAAAATATACCTTATACTTTAGAAGAGTCATCTGTTTTTCGTAGGTGCTGGCCTGATCCGCCTGATATTTGGAGATATCCTTCAATTGATAAGCAAATGTGCCATTTGCGGGATTTACGTTCACTAGTTAATCGTGTATTAGAAGAATGTAGAGGTAAACAACAGCTTGGGGCCTCTCTAGAGGCTGCAGTAAGAGTTGAGCCAAAAAGTAAAAGTCTTACAGATGCAATAGATTGGATAAATAGTAATGGAGATCCAGAGGTTGATGGATTGAGAGATTGGTTTTTGGTTTCCTATTTGCAGCTTGGTGGAGAACCATGGGCTGAATTAATTGCAAGTCATTCAAATGAAGTAGCAGATATTGAAATCTCATCGGCAAGAGGTAAAAAATGTGCGAGATGCTGGCATTATGAGATGGATATTGGAGAACATCACTCTTACAAGGATTTGTGCAGACGTTGTACTCAGGTGTTAAGTGATAAAGAATAGCTTCTCATGCCATTTGCCTAATAATTTATCTACTATGATCGCCTTTTTAAATTGAAGTAATCTATAGAAGAAAATTTACTTTATTGATGAATACTTCTAGAAACCTCCTGCAACTCGACCTTGCTTGGGGAGTCTAATTAGCAGCCATTGCGCTAAGCCAACGATGTATGCAATTAGAGCTACATAGCCTAGAAAAGCCGCTACTGGTTCACTCCAATTCCCCCCAAAGAGAAAGGCAAATATTTTTGCTAAGAAACTATGTAATCCCTTGGGTCCTTGCAGCCAAGCACTGCAATGAGCTCCCTGTACATTTTGTAGACAGGAAAGAGTGGAGAAGGTCATTGATGTTGCTAATAACCCAAAGAGGCTGAGTGCCCATCTCCATATTCGAATAGATAGTGGCAAAGGCCTCCAAGGCGGTAAGTCCTCAAGTTCTTCATTGAGATCTACCCAGAACCAGACAGAGGAAATCATTAGTATTGGAGAGCAAAAGGCTGTTAAAAAGCCAATAGCTCTTTGGTCAGTCAACAGAAGCATGCTTATTGCAAGAAGGCTTGAGACTTTCCAGTAAATAGTTAGCAATCTCACCATGGAGGTTTCTCCTCGCATGAATGACCATGCGAGGAGAACTAGTGGTAGGCCGACTCCAAATACTGCGGCCATGTGGTAAGTGACCCATACCAGGATTTCGTAATGGACTTCTTGCACGGAAAAATCTCTAACGGGTTCATTATCAATGTCTTATAGGACTCCTTTCAAATTGTTAGGGTCATATCTATGAGTTTTTTCCCTTCTTTTAATTGGTTGGGCGGTGGCCAAGTAAAGCA
>QCFS01000030.1 GCA_003278365.1 Prochlorococcus sp. AG-363-M17
AAGTTAGATTCATCGTAGATAGTTCTCCCTTTAAGCAAGGTCAGATTGCTCCTGGAACTAATTTGACAGTTTATCCACCACAGAAACTTCATAAGGACCCCGTAGATGTCTTAATCTTAGCCTGTGCTGGTTTTAATAATGAGGTTTTAAAGTCTATTAAAGACAGCAAAATTATAACTGCAAAAATCTACCTGCTAAATGGTCTAAACCTTGAGGAAGCCTTATGAAAATACCAGAAAATGGATTACCCAACCACTTATTTAATTACGTCAGCAGTATTACACCTCTTGTCAACATTGATTTACTTGTATGTCACCCTAATAAAGGATTTTTTTTGGTTTGGAGGGATGATCAATATTATGGACCTGGATGGCATATTCCAGGAGGTATAATCCGCTTTAAGGAAAAATTGACTCAGAGAATTGACATTGTCGCTAAAGAGGAATTGGGATTATCTGAAATCAAATCACCTCAATTAATTGCTATTAATCAGATACAACATTTGAATAGAAGCGAAAGAGGTCATTTTTTCTCGTTTTTATTCTCTGCTTTGCCTACTTTTTATCCCCAACTATCTACCAAGACTAACTCCTTGCTTAAAAATGGATCAATTCGTTGGCATCAACATGTACCTTCTAACTTGATAGCTCAACACAAGCGATATATCCCTTATCTTGAACAGACAATAGAAGGTATTGAACATACCAGCTTTCAAATTGGTAATTTACTTGATTAGCAAAATTAGATGAAATCCCTTATTCGCTTTGCTCATTTACTTGAAGGTGAGACATTACTATTATTAGGAGGAACAGGTTTCTTAGGCTCTTACCTTGTTCCCTTGCTTATCGATCAGATAGAAAAAAAACATATCCAGACAACAATAATCATCACTACTAGAAACAAGCAAATGTCATTGGAGCAAATCCCATGTTTGCGTAAACCATTTGTACGGTTGCTTAATATAGATTTTTTTTACGAAAAGAATATTGAAGAGGATATAAATCCAACTTACATATTACATATGGCAAATACTTCTGCTTTTGATACGCATTCGAAAATAAGACAGGTCAGTAAGTTTAATCTTTTACAAAATGCTTCTTTTTTTCTGGAAAGTGTTATAAAAAAAAGCTCAGTAAAAAAACTTTTGTTCACCAGTTCAGGTGTTGTCTATGGGAATAGAGAATATCCTAAGGAGTATGACTATCCATCTATTAATCATTTCTCCAAAGACAGTTCTTTGGCGGTCGCGAAGATTTCTTCTGAGTATTACCTGAACCAAATTTGTGAAGAGAATGATGTTCTATTTACCTCAGCGAGAGTTTTTTCAATTATTGGAGAAAAATTACCACTTAGGCTTCATTATGCTGTTGGAAATTTCGTAGACGATGCAATACATAAGAGAGATATTGTTGTTAGAAGTGATGGCAAGGATAAGAGATCATATCTAAATGTTTCCGATGTTACTGAATGGATTATGTGTCTTTTGTCTATGAATGAACCACCGCGAATATTAAATGTTGGATCTTCAGACATTATTTCAATTAAAAAATTGGCTTATAAAGTCAAGCATTTGATTAACCCAAGATCTCAAGTTGTTATACAAAATAATTATATCGAGCAAGGTAATATGAGACGAAATATATATTGCCCAAATATTGATTTGGCTAAAAGTCTTGGTTTAAGGGAAACAATTGATCTTGACTCATCATTGCAAGAGCTTGCTGAATATGCCATAAAATGTCTTCCCTGATTGATTCTCCAGGAAATGTCTTCTCATTAAAGTTTGACACACCAATATTTTTTATGATCTAAGAACTTCTGGGAGTTTTGATGACTCTATGAATAACATGATAAGCCAAAGGTCCAAGTATTAATATATTATTTTATATTGGATTAGCTTCTGAGATGTATCCAACTCCGCCATAGTAGTTAATGATCGGTTTGATATTTATAATCAATTTATCCAGAACCTTTTCATCACAGAAAACAATTACATGTGCATTTGCACCTAGGTCTGTGAACTCCATGTCCTCTGAAACTGCTCCTTGTGGCCCTTTCCCGGTTACGTGTTTAATTACTGTGTAACCAGGTGCTCCCCCCTCGTCAAGAGCTTTAAGCATTGCATCAAGCTCGCGATCACTAAATATTAGGTCAAGACGCTTCATGTTCTTAGGCTATAGGGATAAATTTGTTGACCATTCCCATGTATAAAGGAATACCAAAAACAATATTGAACGGGAAAGTAAGCCCAAGTGCAGTAGAAATATAATAGCTAGACTTTGCTTCGGGTACAGTCATCCTCATTGCAGCTGGAACAGCTATATAGGATGCGCTAGCGCAGAGTACAACAAAAAGGAGTGCATTTCCTGGTCCTAGTGATAATGCTTTTGCAACAAATACTCCAATAAATGCATTAAATAATGGCATTGCAACCGCAAAGCCAATTAGAAAGGAGCCTGCTTTCAGTAATCTTGGCAACCTCTTTGCTGCAACTATCCCCATATCAAGCAGGAAGAAGCACTCTGCGCCGTAAAAAAGATTGCCTGTAAACGGTTGCATTTTTTGCACACCCGAAGGGTTATGCGTTGCAGTTAGGAAGCCAATAAGTAGGCTTCCTATTAATAGATATACAGAGCCATTTAGCATTGCCTCATGCAAAATGGCTCTCCATCGAATTGTTTTGGAATTGGCTCTTTGTTTTGGAGCAGCAACTTTTACAAGTAGTAAACCAACAATGATTGCTGGAGACTCCATTAGGGCAAGAGCAGCAACCATGAATCCATCAAAATGAAGATTTAAGTTTTCTAGAAAACTTTCTGCTGTAATGAAAGTGACTGCGCTGATTGACCCATAGGCAGCAGCAATTGCTGCTGAGTTGTATACGTCTAGCTTTAACCTCAATACTCCAAAGCAGATTATTGGGAGTATTAATGACATCAGTATTGCTGCAAATATTGTCTGTAGAACTTGAATCCCAAAGCCGCTAGACTGTAGTTCTAATCCTCCTTTGAAGCCAATCGCTAATAAAAGATAGAACGAAAAAAGTTTTGGTAGTGGGGCTGGAATCTCAAGATCTGAGCGCAAGGCTACTGCAATCGTTCCCAGGAAAAAGAAAAGAACTGGTGGAGTTAATACGTTTTGGAGGATAAGGCTTGTATCCATTTATGCGCAAAAGCGTAAAGAATGTACGATTTTTTGAGAAAAGAATGAAGTGATCATTTTATGCATTGAGTAGATAAGTTTGAGGATTTTTTGTATAGGTTTTAGCCTAGGAGTCTCTGCTCGTTAAGTCTAAGATAGCAGCCTCCAAAGCTTCTTTTCTACTTGTAACAACTCCTTCTACCCCAAATCTATGAAGTCGGTCCCTTACGTTTTCACTAGAACTTGCAACATAAGCTTTTCTTGAATTGTTCTTTGCTTCTTGAACCATATCTTCTATGGCAAGTGTTGCAGTGACTCCAAGTCTAGGAACATCTGTGATATCAAGAATTAGAACCTTGTAATTTCTGACCAGCATCATCCTTTCGGTAATGCCTTTCGCTGCTCCAAAACTTAGCGGACCTTTTAGGCGAAAAAGCATGACTTCGCCTTTGCATTGATCGAAAAGAGTTTGTTCTTCTTGAGGTAAGGATGTTTCAGGAATAGTCGAAGCTTTCTTGTCAAACATTGGATTATCAGCTTCCATTCCCTCTAATTGTGTTTGTGTAATGGAATCAATTGTGAGCATATTTGCAATAAATACTCCAACTAAAACTGCCCAGATTAAATCCCAAAAAACCGTCATAAGCAGTACGCCATACATAACAGCAGCTGTCTTAGCTGAGAGCTTGTGGGCTCTTAGTAAGAATCTCCAGTCAATGATGTCCAAGCCAACTTTTATAAGGATTCCTGCTAATAAAGCTGTTGGTATTTCTGCTGCAAGTGGTCCTGCTCCAAGTAAAACTAGTAATAGAACAACAGAGTGAACCATTCCCGATATAGGAGTAGTTCCACCTGATTTGATATTGATAACTGTGCGCATTGTTGCGCCAGCACCAGGCAAACCAGTTAAGAGGCCTGCCAAACTATTCCCTAGCCCTTGCCCTATAAGTTCTCTATCTGAGTCATGACGAGTTTGGGAAATGTTATCTGCCACAAGTGATGTAAGGAGTGAGTCAATTGCTCCTAACACTGCAAGTACCAAGCCTGCTTTAAGAATTACTGGAAAATATTGGCTCCAGTTTGGCATTGAGAAAGAGAGCCCACCCTCTGGTATTTCGCCAATTCGTGGCAAAGGATCTAGACCTCGGGCTTGAAGAGCTGCATCTCCGAACAGAATTACGGATAAAGGTGTAACTATTAAAAGAGCTAACAGAGGAGAAGGAACCCATTGGCTAATGCGACGTGGAGTAAGGAAGACAATTGCAAGAGTCATTACTGCAACAGCAATTGCAGCTCCATTAGGTTCGAAGTTATTACCTAAAGTACGTAATGATTCAATTACTCCTCCCCTAGTACTGATTCCCAGTAATGGTCCAATTTGTAAAGCTAGGATTATCACTCCAATTCCTGACATGAAGCCAGAAACAACCGAATAAGGCACCAAAGTGATGTATTTACCTAGCTTCAATAAACCGAATAGGACTTGAAATAGTCCTCCAATTACTACTGCCGCCATTACTAGTGGGAGGATCTCGCCTGCCCCTAAATCTCTTGATACACCAACAGCCGCAAGACTTGCAACTACTCCTGCAACGGTAACGCTCATAGGACCTGTAGGCCCACTTACTTGAGCAGGGGTCCCTCCAAAGAGAGCTGCAATGAAACCAACTACTACTGCTCCATAAAGCCCGTAAATCGCTCCTCCAGGGCCTAGTGCGGCATTGCCAAATGCAAGTGCTAATGGCAATGCAACTACAGATGCAGTAAGGCCACCTAGTAGATCACCTCTTAGATTCTTGGTGTGAAACCCATGAATTAAAGCCAAGTTTTTACTCCTTAAGCTGCTTCAGTTAGAGCATATCTTCTCAGATTGCTGGATTCCCTAGATAATTTTGTTAAAAAGATCGAATTGCTTAGTCATCTAATCGTTCGGGCTTCCCTCCATATAAATCATTCCCATGAAACCATTCCTGCTGGGACACTAAAAATATAAGGTCTAAGTGGATCCATGTCTGACAGGGGATATCGAGATTATTTCAATGTGCTCGGTGTCTCCAGGGATGCAAATTCCAAGGAGATAAAACAAGCATTTCGCAAGTTGGCTAGGGAGTATCACCCTGATGTCAATTCAGATGATGATTCTGCTGAAGAGAAGTTTAAGGAAGTAAGCGAGGCTTATGAAGTTTTATCTGACCCCGAAAAGCGTAGGAGATATGAGCAATTTGGTGAGTATTGGAACCAGACGAGTGGAATGCCTGGTTTTGATGTCGACTTTGGGCGTTATGGGAACTTTGATGAATTTATCAATGAGTTATTGGGACGTTTTGGGGGTTCCCAAAGACAAACAGGGTTTCGGGGAGGGGGCTCGGGAGCAGAAGATTACTTTGGGACTCATGGAAGAGCTTCCATTAAGTTAGATGCTGAAGTGAAGGTCAAGATTCGTTTTGATGAAGCTTTTCGAGGAACTGAACGCACCCTTTCAGTAAATGGGGAGAAGGTTCAGGTACGTGTTCCTAAGGGAGTTAAAACTGGATCAAAATTGCGCCTTAAAGGAAAAGGGAATCATCAGCCAGGTACTGGAAGGAGAGGTGACCTTTACCTTAATCTTCAGGTACAAAGTCATCCTGTGTGGAGGATTGATGGAGATCATATACGCGCAGAATTGCCAGTTTCTTTTCAAGAATTAGTGTTAGGAGGGAATGTGAAATTGATCATCCCAGATGGGGAGGCTGAATTAGTTATTCCACCAGGAACTTCCTTAGAGAAGATTTTTCGATTGAAGGGTAAGGGGTGGCCATCCAATGGAGGTCGTGGAGACTTACTTCTTTCGTTGTCCTTGCAAATCCCTTCGAATTGGACCAAAGAGGAGTTTGTTCTCCTTGAAAAGCTTAAGTTGCTACAAAATGAGGATCTCAGAAAGCATTGGCTAGCCTCTGCAGAATTATGAGTGCGTTTACGATCTATTTATTGCCTTTATTTTGATGGATTTAACTTATCGTCCGCGTCGTTTAAGGCGTACCCATGCCCTCCGTTCAATGGTTAGAGAGCACTCTTTGAGTGCGTCAGACTTTATTTACCCTCTGTTTGTTCATGAAGGGTCTGAAGATCAGCCCATAGGTGCTATGCCTGGTTCAAGAAGGTGGAGTTTGGAAAATTTAATAAGAGAAGTAAGTAGAGCCTGGGAGTTAGGGATCCGTTGCGTAGTTCTTTTCCCGAAGATCGCCGAGGAACTGAAGTCTGAAGAGGGCGAAGAATGTTTTAACGAAAATGGATTAATCCCGAGGGCTATTGCTCTCATAAAAAGAGAGTTGCCAGAGATGACTGTTATGACCGATGTTGCACTTGATCCTTACTCGTGTGATGGACACGATGGAATAGTCAGCCAAGACGGAGTTGTGCTTAATGATGAAACAATTGAGCACTTATGCCGTCAAGCAGTAGTCCAGGCCCATGCAGGTGCAGATTTAGTCGGGCCTAGCGACATGATGGACGGGAGAGTAGGAGCAATTCGTGAGGCTCTAGATGATGAGGGCTTTGAGCATGTGGGAATTATTAGCTATACAGCTAAATATTCTTCTGCTTATTATGGACCTTTTAGGGAAGCACTTGATTCAGCGCCAAAATTGGATTCTACGAAGTTAATTCCAGAGGATAAAAGTACATATCAAATGGACCCTGCTAATGCTAGAGAAGCAATTACAGAGGCTCAGTTAGATGAGCAAGAGGGTGCTGATATCCTAATGGTGAAGCCAGGCTTAGCTTATTTGGACATTATTTACAGACTGCGAGAAGAGTCGGAATTGCCCATCGCTGCATATAACGTAAGTGGAGAGTATGCGATGGTCAAAGCAGCAGCAGAGAAAGGATGGATTGATGAGCGAGCTGTGGTCTTAGAAACACTATTGAGTTTTAAAAGAGCAGGGGCTGACTTGATTCTTACTTATCATGCTTGTGATGCGGCCAATTGGTTGAAAGAGATTTAGCTCAACTTGCTGACTTGCTACCTTTTGATCCCAAAATGGTGAAATAGAATTATCAAAAGGATTGTGGCTGTTCAAAGGCTCGGGCATTTAGCTATCCGTGTTAAGGACATGGAAAGAGCTAAGACTTTCTATTTAAATTTAGGCATGGAGCTGGTTTGGCAAGATGATGACTGGTGTTATTTAGAGGCCGGGCCAGGAAGGGATGGCTTGGCATTGTTGGGTCCTGGATATACTGCTGCCGGTCCCCATTTTGCGTTTCATTTCACGAAACGATCAGAAGTAGAGGATTTTCATGAGAAATTACAGTCTTGTGGAATTCAAGTGGGTGAGATTCATGATCATCGTGACGGGACGGCTTCTTTCTATCTCAAGGATCCTGAGGGGAATTGGTTAGAGATGCTTTATCAGCCTCCGGGAGGTATTCCGAAGAACAATGAGGACTCAAATCCAATAATCTAATGACTCCTGCTGAAACTCCTTTTCAGGATTCGGTGGCTTCAAATGCTTTTTTGGAAACACTTGAGCTATTGGAATGGTCTAGCCTTTGTGAACATCTATCTAGTTTCTCAAGTACAACTCAGGGTAGACGTTCTTGCGTATCTCTTCCTATACCTAATGAGATTGCTCACAGTCGTTCGCTTTTAGAAGAAACAAAAGAAATTGATTTACTTGATCGAATTCTTGAAGGAGGCCTTAGTTTTCAAGGGGTCCATGAGATTAAACATACTATCCAATTGTGCATGAAGGGTGGGATAGCTTCAGGAGAGGAGTTGTTGGCTTTGGCCAGTACGCTCGCTTCGGCAAGACGTCTACGCAGGCAAATAGATGATGAAGAAGTAAGACCGAGACTTACAAAGCAAGTTAATGATTTGGTGACATTGCCTGACCTTGAAAGGACTCTGAAGTTTGGGTTAGAGGATGGAGGTCATGTTGCAGACCGTGCTAGTGCAGATCTGGCTGCTTATAGAAGGAAGATGCAAATGACACGCAAGGAACGAAGTGACCGAATGAACCAGTTGATAAGGACTTATGGAAGTTTGCTAAATGATCATGTCATCGCTGAACGCAAAGGGAGACCTGTGCTTGCAGTGAAGTCGACAGCTGCAGCTCAGGTCCTAGGACTGGTTTTAGATACCTCGGCTTCAGGAAGCACTGTGTTTATTGAGCCGCAAGAAGTCATTCAGTTCGGGAATATCTTGACTCAGATAGAGATTAAAGTTTTAGAAGAGGAGCAGAGGTTGCTGGCTATTTGGAGTCGGGAAGTAGAGAAGAACATCGATGCCCTTGAACGACTAGATAGAATTTTGCTGCAATTGGATCTGGCATTAGCACGTGCTCGATATAGCCGATTTATAGGAGCTATCCCTCCAGATTTGTTAGAAGGCAATGATTGCCCGATTGTTTTAAGCAAGCTTCGTCACCCTTTGTTGCTTTGGTACCAGCTTCAGGGAAAAGGGACAGCTGTAATGCCTATTAGTGTAAATATTGAACCTGACTTAAGAGTTGTTGCTATTACAGGTCCTAATACTGGAGGAAAAACCGTTTGTCTGAAGACAGTTGGACTAGCAGCACTTATGGCTCGAGTCGGGCTCTTTCTTCCCTGCTCAGGATCTCCCAAAATCCCCTGGTTTCAGAATGTTCTGGCCGATATTGGAGATGATCAGTCCATTCAGCAGAGCTTGTCTACTTTTAGTAGTCATATTAAACGTATTCAACGCATTTTTAAGGCTCTAGATGTTCACGAAGGTAGCTCTTTGGTTCTATTAGATGAGATAGGGGCAGGAACTGATCCAAGTGAAGGGACTGCGTTAGCAATATCTCTTCTACGTACGCTAGCGGATAAATCTCGCTTAACCATTGCAACGACTCACTTTGGAGAACTTAAATCTTTGAAGTACAGCGATTCCCGCTTTGAGAATGCATCTGTTGCTTTTGATAGTGAGACTCTTTCGCCTACTTACCAGTTGCAATGGGGTATACCTGGTAGAAGTAATGCATTGTCAATTGCTAGACGACTAGGACTACCTGATGAGGTTATTACTAAGGCCCAAGATTTCTTAAATCGAACGAGTGAACTAGATGTCAACACTATTATTGAGGGGTTAGAACAACAACGTAATCGACAGCAAGCAGCAGCTGAAAATGCAGCAGCTTTATTAGCACGTACCGAATTGCTTCATGAGGAATTACTAAGTCGTTGGAGAAAGGACTCGGAAGAGACTGAACAAAGGAAGGAAACTGAAAGGCGAAAGCTTCTTGCTTCCATCGAAGAAGGCCAGAAGGAGGTTCGAAGTTTGATTAGCCAACTTCGCGATGGCAGCGCTGATGGTGAAAGGGTTAGGGTCGTAGGACAACGTTTACGTCGGATTGAATTTGAGAATCGTGCCGAAATCAAGCGCAGCGATTCAATTGAATGGCAACCTCAAATTGGTGAGCGTATTCGACTGCTTGCACTTGGTAAGGCTGGAGTTGTTTTAGACATATCTGAGGATGGTTTACAAGTAACAGTGCGATGTGGTGTGTTGAGGAGCAAAGTCAACTTGCAATCTGTAGAAAGTTTAGATGGGAGAAAACCTAAAAAAACCTCAACTAATGTTGAGGTAAATGTCCCTTTAGCTAAAAACAAAACACATAATGTAAGAACATCTGTTAACACTGTTGATGTCAGGGGTTTGAGAGTACACGAGGCGGAAATAGTTGTTGAAGATTTTCTTAGAAATGTTTCAGGAACAATTTGGATTGTTCATGGTATTGGCACGGGTAAGCTTAAGAAAGGCTTGCGCAAGTGGCTTGAATCACTTCCTTATGTTGAGAGGGTTTCTGATGCCGCCCAGCAAGATGGAGGAGGAGGTTGCAGTGTTGTCTGCCTTAAGTAATTAATTTTGTATGGATTTAAAGACTATTCATTAATTCAAACAAAGTACTCCTAGAAGAAGCTACTTTTCTTGAAGAGTGAAATTAGTATATTTTTGATTTTTCTCATTAAGAGATTAGAATAAGTCTTTTAAGATCAATCATATTAAACAATTAAATTTGGCCTATCTTGATCACCATCAGCTTTATATATATTGAAGAGATCATCCGGCAAGCTATTAAACTTATAAGCTATTTTAATCGTTATATTAGCGGCTACAAATGGTTCAAAAAGAGTTGGGACGATTACTTTAGACTTGCTATCAATCCATTGAAATCCAGATTTTTTTAAATAAACATCTTTAACTCCATATGACCAGAAATCAGCATACTCAATACTCTCCTTAATCATGAGTTCAGAGATACCTGTGCCAACTAAGGCTAATATTCGTGGGTCACCAAGAAAATCAACTATTCTGAGTACTTTGGAATCTTCATAAGAATCAATTCTAGTAACGATTAATCCATCATTTAGATCTAAATTACCAGCTATTCTATAAATTGAGTAATCATAAAATGGATGGTTAATGTATCTATTTATAAAGTAAGTGGGTGTTTTTGTAAACCCCATAAGATTCTTCGCAGGAAGAAAGTCCTTAAGTGCACACTTTGAAAGTTGTTGCCTTCCCAGTTGTTTCCATGTTAGGCCTGTAGGGAAAGTAATTGGAAATGTATATCCCTTAGGAGATTTCAGCAGCTTTATATCACTATATTGATTGGTTACATAGTAATGACGTGATTCATCCACTTTATAACCAAGAGCCTTATATAAGGGGGCTACGCTATCATTAATTCCATTAACAGCTATTCCAATATGTTGAATATTATTCTTGAGGAATGAAAGCATCTTAAGGCCAATACCCCTTTCTTGAATTGTATTTGAAATTTTCCACAAGGCTAACCATGTAATGTTATTCGGCTGCAAAAAATCATCGTATCTAGAGCTATTTATAAATCCAAGAATACCTACTATACGACGATCGTAAAATTGTAATATCTTTGCCCATGATTAACAGGCTTAATCTTTGCATCACAAGAGGGACAATTCGTAATCACTTCTGGTTCTTCTTTATTCATTTAGCTCACCGTATTTTGATTGACTAGCAATTGAACTGTCTAGAGAGACTACCAAACTGCTTGCTTGAGGTTAGCTCTATGGTAATACCAGTCTTCTTTAGGGATGTCTCATGCTTTGGGTTATTTGTAGACCCATTTAACGAATTTATTATATATATTTTGATTGTGCTATCAAGAAATTCGCCTTTGCTTTTTTAGACATTTTGTTCTTTGCATAGCCTTTAAGGACAGACTAATTCGCTAAAATTTGTTATCTCACATAACTAAAGTCAATTTCTTGCCTGTTCATTTTAAGTGGTTCCATGACCCTTCATCCCTTTTCAGCCGTTAATCTTTCATGCAGTTCATTGATCAAGCATTTGTAACCGTTAGAGGAGGTCAGGGAGGAGATGGAATAGTCGCCTTCAGACGGGAGAAGTACGTACCAGCAGGTGGGCCATCAGGGGGTGATGGAGGTCAGGGAGGCAAGGTGATTTTCTCGTCTGATTCAAACCTCCAGACTCTTTTGGACTTCAAATATAAAAGGCTTTTTTTGGCACAGGATGGTACTAGAGGAGGCCCTAATCGTTCAACAGGTGCATCTGGGAAAGATCTCATTGTCAAAGTGCCTTGTGGAACTGAAGTACGTCACCTTTCTTCAGGGATTTTGTTGGGCGATTTAATTCAACCAGGACAGCTACTTGTAGTTGCCTATGGAGGTAGAGGAGGTTTGGGAAATGCTCATTATTTGAGTAATAGAAATCGAGCTCCTGAAAAGTTCACAACAGGTAGGGAAGGGGAAGAATGGTCATTGCAATTAGAGCTCAAGTTACTTGCAGAGGTTGGGATTATTGGTTTACCTAATGCTGGCAAAAGCACTTTGATATCTGTTCTATCAGAGGCTAAGCCTAAAATCGCTGACTATCCCTTTACTACTTTGACCCCTAATTTAGGAGTAGTTAGAAGACCAACTGGTGATGGCACACTCTTTGCGGATATTCCTGGTTTGATTGAGGGGGCGGCCCAAGGAGCAGGCTTGGGCCACGAATTTCTACGACATATTGAACGTACTAAATTATTGATCCATTTGGTTGATGGTGGTTCACTCGATCCTTTGGAAGATGTAATGGTAGTTCAAAAAGAATTACTAGAATATGGTCATGGCTTAATTGATCGACCAAGAATACTTGTGATTAATAAAAAAGAGTTATTAGATGAAGATCAACAGAAGGAGCTTGCAGAGAATTTGCATCGAGAGATAGGACTGAAAGTTCTACTCGTGTCAGCTGCAATGGGGACAGGTCTTCAAGAATTACTCGACTTGACATGGAGGATGCTTGCCCATTGAATTGTCTCGATTTACTTGCAAACTTGTTTGTTGTTAGTTCATTAGTCATAAATAGTAGAGACTAACTTCAATCATGCACTTTTATAGTTGTTTTGATCAAAAGGGACAGTTGATCGCGCGCTGTCAGACATCACAGGAGATCTATGCCTTAAGGCATATGGGTCGTCCAATTGCAGAGGTAAGAAAAATGAAAGCAGAGGAAGCAGTCGTTTGTTCTCTGACAGGAAGTCCCTCTGATTTCAATGAAGAAATTTGATTTTTTATTGATTCCTTTAATTTGATCGACTTCCTTGTTTAGTCATCGTAAACCAGGCACTCAGGCTCATCTGGATTTGCATCGCAGAATAGCTCGAGAGCATTTGGATCATGCTTGTCTTCGGGATGATGCTCTTTGTATTCCTCGAGGGAATGGAGTTCTTCTGTTAGATGGCGAACTTTCGCGTCATCTCCTTGAGCTTTCGCGGTTTGGATCTCTGATTGATCCTTTTGGATGTGCTCGTCGATGGTTTTCATAGAACTGGGTCCTTGCCTCTGCGGGCTTTTTTAGACAAGTACACAATAGGGCTGATGGAGTTATATGCCATGGGGGTGAATGTCACTTGGTTTGCGTTACAACACCATTGTCAAATTTATCCTTTAGTCGCTGCGAACTGAATGAAGGGGTAGATGTCTTTCTATGACTTGCATTCGCGGAAATAAGACACGTTACATCCCTTACAAGATGGACACTTTTTGTTGGGGTATAAAGATCGTGGGGGATATTGCTATCGGGGCCGTAGAGGGATCAGGAAGATGCCTTGACCTTGTGAATACTTCCCAATGAGAGGAAGCGATTCATTGTAACTAAAGTGTTTGAAACAAAGCATTGAAGAATTAGGTGGGCTAATTAAATGGGAAAAAGTAACATATTTGCCAGTCAACTAAGGCAGCGATTTTAAATTACCTTCTCTTTTAATTTGCCTAACTATTGATTCCTTTGCATAGATTGAGCCTTAAGATGATCAAATACACTTTTGTCACCTATGTCCTGTGAGGCATCTAATCCAAATTTCCTGAGAGCTAAAATCGTTAGCAATATTGCTGATATTCCTAATATAAAAAATACTATTCCGCCATTAAGTACCCCGATTAAATAACCTAAAATTGCTATTGGTACTAATAACGTCAGGCCTATTGCTTCTGGTCTTCCAAAACAGAAAAATTCTTTAAAGCCAATACCTGCTAATGCAGCAAAGAGAGGGCCTATTGCGACAATTAATATTCGATTATCTTCTAGTTTTTCTAGCATAGAGTTTGGTCCTTCAGTTATCCCTATCGCCAGGGTGCCGATACATCCAAGAGCCCAAAAAATCTGGAGTAATTGATGAAGTGGCTTTACATATATGTGAATTAACTTCAAGGCGGCTCCCATGGTTAAAGACATGGGAATCAACCAAATCCATGCATACTCTGGACCGATTAGTGACCAATGAATTAGCCCAGAAGAAAATGATATTCCGCATGTCAAAAGCGCAATCCGGTATTGCTTGACTTCTAGTTTGTCCGAAAGAGTGATTTTGTATTTTCCATAAATACCCTCATATTCTTTTTCTTCGTAGTTAATGGGTGGAGTATTAAATGTTGTTGAGCTTTTCATCGTGATTTTTGTTGAGGGATAGAAGAATTAATGAGACTATTTAAATTGGGCCCCTTTGGGACTATTCCACTTGGGTTTAATGGGAACAAGGCTCCAAAATAGTCTTCTTGCCATGCTGAAGTATCGCAAGTGATAGCAACTTCAGGAATTTGCATAAGTCTTTGCCTCCATGACCAAATGTTTGGGAATACCCAAAGTGGTTCATTTAAGCATTTAAATAAAGGCATATAAACTACTTCCCAGCGTATAAGTGTCGGGAAAAGACGTATGTCTGCAAGTGTCAGCTGTTCTCCACATATCCAAGGCCCTTTTAAGGAAAGGCTACTTTCAACTTTTTCTAGAGTTGTAAAAAGTGCGCCAGCTGCCTTGTCATAAGCAGTTTGATTCCTTGCAAATCCACAGCGATAGACACCATCATTAATATTTTTCTGTACAAGCATTTCCCATGCTTTGATCTCTTCAGCTAATTCTTTAGGAGCAAGATTTATTGCTTCATTATTTGTAGGCCATTGATTAAGTACTTCAATAAGTTGAGTGCTCTCATTACCAAGAATTTTTGGTTTTGGATTTATTCCGATCCCTGGATCAATAAGAACTGGAACAGTGGCGCGATGGTTTGGAGGGGTTTGACAGAGTTTGTATAGAGCAATTAAAGACTTGCAATTCAGCCAAGGTGGATTGATTTCCCATCTTCCTGCATTTCGGTTGGCTTGTGCCATTTGAATTTCAAGAGTAGAACTCAGCCCACGTATTTGATGGACTAGCCAAGTTCTATGGGCCCAAGGACAACTACGGCCGATGACAAGACGAGGCCTTTGGCTTTTTACCCTTTTTTGGAGATCAACTTTTGAAGGAACTTCAGCGTAGAGATGCTCACTAGGTGGTCTTTGATAATTGCCTTCATTGTCAGCAGGGGCTAGACCATTCATCAATTGTGTCCATTGCCATCTCCATCCCATTCGGGCCGAGGCGACTATCGCAGGTGGAATTGTCATGGTCATGGTTTCCTTCGAAGCAATTATCAGCCAATCTGAAGGTAGCCAGTTCGCATTTGTTGCTGATGTCAAGATTGCAGGTGCTTCTTGTTGCCGGCACCCATGGCAATGAAATTAATGCACCTTGGTTGTTTGATCAGTGGTCTAGGAACGTGGACCTTGTCAATACATCTTCTCTAGAGGTTATTAAAATTGTTGGGAATCCAAAGGCTTTAGATCTTAGAGAGAGATATTTGAATAGGGATCTTAATAGGAGTTTTCGATCAGATTTATTAGGTACCGCGATTGGTTGTGACTATGAAGTAGAGCGAGCAAAAGAAATCATGGCTCTCCATGGGGAATCTGGCTCCAGTCCGTGTCAGATAGCGATTGATTTTCATAGCACAACAGCAAATATGGGGAGCAGTTTGGTCATATATGGACGTAGGGCGTGTGATTTAGCCATTGCTTCTTTGATTCAGTTTCACCTTGGCTTGCCTGTTTATTTGCACGAAATGGATTCTTCCCAGACAGGTTTTCTTGTTGAGAATTGGCCATGTGGATTAGTTGTTGAGATTGGTCCTGTTGCTCAGAACCTTTTGGATATAAGAATTGTTCAGAAAACTAAGTTGGTATTAGAAGCTTGCCTGCAAGAAGTCTCTAAAGTTCTTTATGGCCAAGCGCACTTTCCTCCAAGTTTGATTGTTCACCGACATATAAAGAGTATTGATTTTCCTAGAGATGTAGATGATATTCCTATTGGATGTCTTCATGAAGAGGTGCAAGGTAATGATTGGAAACCACTCAAGACTGGCTCCCCACTGTTTTCTTCCTTGACAGGCTATTTAGAGCACCTTGATGAAAGAGAGGAAGTTGTTCCGGTATTTATTAATGAAGCCGCTTATGCGGAAAAGAAAATAGCTATGAGTTTGACAAAACGAGAGGTTTTGCCTGTTCAGGAAAACTGGAAGGAAGAATTAAAGCAATTAGTTCAGAATTAATTCTCACTTATCTACTTAGCCGCAAACCCATATGGATTGCTCTTTTGTGCAAGGAAGATCACTATTGGAACCATCTGCCCAATAAATCCTTAGTCGATCATCTTTACTTCCCAATCTAAAAGTTAGAGATTTTATTGGTCCAGCCGGGGCCTTGCTTTCCTTTCCCTCTGCACCTAAGTTTTTTTTTCCTAAATGTATTTCAAGCTCTTGTATCCTTTTGTCTAGCTGATTGATTTCTTGAGAATTTTTAAGAGATTCGGAATAAATACGAGAATTATTTTCTTGGCATCCAGATAAACAAATAATCCCTAGAGACAGAAGTATTGATTGGCCTAGATTTAAAGGCTTTGATTTTGCCATAGAGGTATCAGCATGGTGCTCAATCATTACATTCATTGGGAGGGTAAAACCCTCTCACTCCAATAAATGACAGCCCCTTGGGCTTCTAATTGCCGCCGCCGCTGTCGTGCCAAGTTAATTGGCACTGTCTCTTCCAGGCGTTTCCCAGCATGTAGCCAGCGAATGAGCACCAAGGAATTGCTCCGAAATAAGTACAAGCAAATCTTAAGCC
>QCFS01000031.1 GCA_003278365.1 Prochlorococcus sp. AG-363-M17
CAAGTTGTTGTAACTGCAGCCAAGAACAATCCACCCCATTTAATTGCTTTTTGTGGTGCATTAAATGTAGTCCCAATAAGAATTGCGGCTAGGTTAATAACTACCAACTGATCAGTAGTGGGTGAGATGCCTAAAAAGCCTGTTCCAGTAGCTAGAAGGTTCATAATAGGAGTTAGCTGAATACTAAAGATAACGTTTTTTTAGTAATTTGTCAGTGCGTCAAGATCGTTTAAGAGCGGAGGAGTCGAGTTCTTTGAAAATTGGCAAAAGTTACACATCACAAAGTGTTCTGAAGGTGATCGATGCAGGTATTACATCCCACTTATAAGGTTTCTGACGGATTGACTTCTCCTAATTAGTATCTAAAGAGCAAGAAATTGATCCATGAGAGGTTCAAGCATCCCTCCCCACTTTGTTTTAGGAAAGAAGAAGCAGGTAGTATTCCATATCCCAGGAGGATTTCCAGTGACGACGGGAATTCCAATTTGGATGAAATCTTTTCCTGCTGACTACAAAGGAGTGATTATTAGATGCGAAGAAACTTTTTATCGGACAAGAGAGGGCAAAAGTGAAGAATAAAGAAATCTCTTTTAAGGATTTATCCAAAGCACAATTAGACGCTCTGAAGGAAAGCTACATCGACAAACGTGTGGGATCAATGTCTGAAAATGATCTTAGAAAGTTTGCGAAAGAAGTACTTGACCTTCAGGTAAAAGGAACGGTTGGGAATGAGGAAGAGAGAGAGATTTGGAAAGAGATGAAAGATCACTTCAGTGAAAACTTTGAGAAAGAAATTGAGAGAGTTATAAAAAACAAAAGCTCAACAGAAGTATTTAAATCACCAGAGGAAGAAGAATTCCAGAGGAGACTAGAGGTTTTGGAACAAAGAAAGAAAGAGGAAATCAAAAAAAATACAGATATGTGGTAGAGCATTCAGGTGGACTATTCAGATGCAATATACATCTTTGCTCCAACTATTGGATTGGTTATTTTATTTGTCACAATGAATATTGTGATCACTAGGATCTTTACTAAAAATCAAAATAGATAAAACACAGCAAGTATATTAACCACTATGGGGACTTTGGTCCAAACAACTCTATGGTTGCATGTTTAACTTTTACAAAAGAATTACTCTTGCTCTCATAAGAAAAGGAATTGTGGGCTCATTGATGAGTTTAATTTTCAACAGGTCTAATCATCGAATTGACTTTCTAATGCTTTTCGATAGCCAGATAAAAAGGCAATATCCCAACAAAGCAATGATCAACCAAGGGATGAGGGATCTAATTAGCCAAAGAGACAACAAAAACACAACACCAGACAGAACAACTCGCTTAGTCATTGCTTTCGCGTTATCTGTCATAACTTTCCAGCGAGGAATTAGAGACATGGTTAAAGCAATAGCATGATGCCTTTCTAAACGATTTTCAAGCAGCAAGAAGGTAGCCTTAACGAGCAGAACAATATGTACGAGTCTCTTCACACAAGGTCTACAAAGCGGCTAATCGATGAGAAGGCTTTTTTGGATTCATGCAGAATTAAAGAAATTAGGTTATGTTCACATCGAACATCAACCCTTAATTTAGCAATGCTTCGCAAGCAAGAAAAAAGTGCTATCACCAGAGCAGTCCTACTAGGCATTGGTTGGGGATGGGGTTTGGATAGGTTTTATGAGGGGAATAAGAAAGGAGGAATTCTTTCAATTATTGGATGGGGAATCATATTTACAAGTTTTTTCTATCTAAAGTGTTCTGGAATTGAATACGTTAATGGGGTCAAGGACTATTCCAACTATAGCCCTAATCCATTAATCATCCTCCCATTAATCGCTGGACTATACGGAGCCTATTTGATTATTAGAAAGGCATTTAAATTAGCAAAGCAATTTGAAAATGCTGAAGATTAATAGCAATCACTTAAAGGCAACACATCCTACAGTTAAAACCTCATATTTCTTGAGACGAAAGAGCTTATATCAATGGCATGCCTTGTTTTGCTTCCTTAAGAAAGGATCATTGTCCTTGTATTGATCATTTCAAATCACAATCAATGAATTTAAGAACAAGCCGCAACCTCCACTAATCATCTAAGGGGTGGGGTGGGGGGAGCTAGAAGATCTAGCTTGTCCAGCTTGGGCTAGTGAGCCAGTCACAAGCGCAGCCTGACTCATAGGTGTTTTGACCTATGCAAAAGGAACGTACTTGGCATTTCTTGCTTTTATAATGTCAGTGCGAAGCGCTAATGTTGCATTGGGTGTTACTAGATCAAATGCTGAAGGTATATCGATTGAAAGTCGCAAAACCAATTGTTTTTAATTCAATTGAGCATTATGTTTAAAGTATTCTACAAGTATTCTGCATGTATAAAGATTTGTGCAGATGATATAAGTATTTTATGTGACCCTTGGTTTAGTGAAAATGCTTATTATGGAACGTGGCACAGTACACAAATGCAAATGATGTGGTTAGTCTTGCAGGAGATATAGATAAGGTTTACATATGTCATATACATCCAGATCATTATTGCAAAGAAACACTAAACTTGTTATTTAAAATTTTGGAGAAAAGAAAATAATATGTGATGGTTAGAGCCATTTACTTAAGGTAAGCAATAACAAAGTATCGAAGACACTGAATTAAATATAATACCCAACAGGCGAATTAAAATAGTGTTATAGATAGTGCCTTAATAGTCTCTTTAAGGTGAAAAGAAAATCTATTCTAATGTGATAATTGCTTTTATAACAAGCCACACTTTGATTAAATCATTAAATTAATGTATAGGCTAAAAATAGAATTTACGTTATTTTGCCTTGGTTATAATGGTGCTGGTCCATACCCTCATACCTATTACTCACCGGAAACTCAAGGCGAGATTTTAATCGATAAGTCTAATGCGAAGAAAAAGGCTTTTTTTTGATGTAGAAAACATCTGTGCATCAAGAGCTAGGAAAGATTAACCCTTCCCTTTTTCTATTAATAATGTTTTAAAAGAAGAGCAAATAACAAATTTCATGGGCTAAATAGAGTTATCAGTCAAACTTGTAACAAACATGCTATAATTGTAAAAATACTATTATTTAGAGCTTGTTTTCAAATGACTAAACTTATGGGTAATACATATAAATTAGGAAATTCAATAACTAATAACTATAAAAAAGATGGTGTGGTCAAGTTATCTAGCTTTTTTGACCGGAAAGAGATTAACTCTTGTTTAGAGCAATATGAGAAAATTTATATGCAGGAGGATAGAGGAGCGGAAATATATAGAGATGAGCCATTAGTTGTACTTTGGACTCATGTACAAGGGGCAAACAAAAAAACATGTACACTGAAAGAATTGTCTACGTTTGAAAGCTTGATTGAAACCAGATTAGTCCCATTTCTAATTGATTTTACACAGATTTGTTACCCTAATATTCACCACCCAAGATTGCAATTACTAGAAACAATTGTATTTAATAAACCTCCTCAAATAAGCAATACATTAAACTGGCATCAAGATGTTGCTTATTTTCCACTAAATCCTAATAATCAATTAGCAGTTTGGTTCCCATTGGCTGATGTCACATCAGAAATGGGCCCAATGGTATATGCTCATGGATCTCATCAACTTGGTATAAAAGGGTCAACTAACCTACATACAAGAGAGCCTTTTGAAGGAGAGAATAGAGACTTAATACCAGAAAACCCTGCAGAAGCAGGCCTAATGGTAAAGGAATATGAGATGACTCAGGAGGATTTGTTGATACATGATGGGTATACATGGCATTACTCGAAACCTAATGTATCAAATGCCAAAAACCGAATGGGAGTATCTGTACGATTTATAATTGAAGAAGCTAGGTTTGATCCAAGGCCAGGGCAGGGAGCAGCATTTACGAAACAAATAGAAGTTAATCCTGGAGATTTGATTAAATCTCCATGCTTTCCAATTTACTGGGAAAAATAAAATTTAAATTTAATAATCGTTGTAATTGAAAAAGATGAAAAAAATTCTATTACTTGGATCTAGTGGATTTCTGGGATCAAGATTTTCAATAGACCTAGAAAGAACTAAATATAATTTACTTAAGCCATCAAAAAGCCAGTTAAAAGACAAGATGGTAAACTATAATAATTTGAAAGAGTTTTTATCCTATAATTCAGTAAGTTATGTGATTAATTGTATTGCCTTAAATGGTGTAAATAATTGTTATGAAGATAAAAAATTAGCTTATCAGATTAATTCATTGTTTCCTACTATATTATCAAATTGCTGTGAAGAACTAGGAATACACCTTCTTCATTTTAGTACGGAGATGGTATTTCAAGATTCAATAACTCCTATAGATATAAATGCAAAACCAAATCCAAGTACTTTTTATGGAATAACAAAGTATTTTGGAGAATGCCAAGAATATTCAAATACATTAATTAGATTGCCGCTACTAATATCAACATTTCCTAATCAACAAATAGTCTGGAAGTTGCTTTTAAGATTGAAAGAGAATAAGCCGATATATGTAGCCACAGATGTCCTATCTACTCCTGTATTTGTTGAGGACCTAACAAAATCCATTTCTAAACTTATTGGATTTGATGAGTTGCCATTTGGTCTAATACATTACTCATCAAATAAAAGAATTAGCCTATATGAAACAGTAGAATTATTAGCTCATAAATTAAATATTTCAACATCATCACTATCAAGTTGTTTGTCCAATGATTTTCCTTCAGTTGAAAGAAAATCATTGAATTTAGGGCTGGAGTCGAGTCATGATTTTTC
Organism: Prochlorococcus sp. AG-363-M17; assembly: GCA_003278365.1. Classification (GTDB taxonomy): domain Bacteria; phylum Cyanobacteriota; class Cyanobacteriia; order PCC-6307; family Cyanobiaceae; genus AG-363-P08. Next base: position 4,771 of record QCFS01000031.1, read on the forward strand.
TTATCTGAAGCTAAATTAAAATATGCAGTAAAACATCTGAAGTTAAGATATCAAAATTCTGGATAAATAATTTTTGGAATTAAAATCATTTATAAATTTCCTACAAAGCTTTTAAACACTATCCAAGGCATTAAACAACGATCCCTAAAGATTAAAGTCAGAATTATTTCTTATATGTATCTATTGATTTGCACATAGATGGTTATTTAATAGCTTATAATATTTAGTTATTGATTAAACGGATTCGTGGACTCTTAATTTTTCAAACTCTGTAAGGCCAGTAACATGGTTAACTATAATTATTCCAGAAGTCTATCTTGCATAATCTTAATTGTTTCTGTACTTAAGATAATCTCTTTTAAAGCATCATCTAAATTGAGGATGTCTTGCGATTCGACTGATAATTCTTTATCTGCTCCCATACTTGTTACATAGTTTAAAGCATAATTATTCGAGGTTTCAGGAAAATCCTCTCTTTGATGAGATCCTCTGCTCTCATTTCTATTTATTGAACTCCTTATACTAGCTTCTCCACTGCAAATCGAAGCTTCTAAATCAAATATATTTACAAGATCCTGATAATTATTATCTTCAATCCTAACGTCAATATTTTTTACCTCTTCTTTTAGAATTTTAATTCTTTCTAATCCTTTTTCCAATTTTTCTTTGTTCTTAACTACACCACAAAAGTTCCACATTATCTCACTTAGTTCATTCTGCAGTGGTCTTACAAGCAAATCCCCTTTCTTAATAAAAATATCTATACTTTCATGAGCATCCTTAAGTGATTCAAATGATCTTATTTGAAAAGCTAAGTTCTTTGAATATTTTACTGCCGCTTTACCAGCCAACCTTCCAAATACAAGAACTTCTCCAAGTGAGTTGCCACCAAGACGGTTCGCACCATGAAGCCCACCAGCTACCTCACCAGCAGCGTACAAGCCTCTGACATTTGTGGAATGGTCTTCTGCGTTGACCATTATCCCGCCCATTGAATAATGGGCAGTGGGTGCTACTTCCATAGGTTCTTTGGAAATATCCAGTAATTGTGTGTCGATAAATTTTCTGTAAATCTTAGGAATCTTATTAATGATAAAATCTTTATCTTTATGGCTTATATCAAGATAGACGCCTCCATTTGGTGAGGATCTACCCTCCATTATCTCTGTATAATTTGCAATTGCAACTCTATCTCTAGTTGATAGTTCCATTCTTTCACTATCATACTTGACCATAAAACGTTCTCCTTCACCGTTACGAAGAATACCTCCTTCTCCTCTTACGGCTTCTGTTACCAAAGTTCCAGCAATTTCTTCTGGTAAAACCATTCCAGTTGGATGAAATTGAACCATTTCCATATCAATTAATTTACAACCTACTTTCAAGCTTAAATAATAACCATCTCCTGTATTTTCTTGCATTCTAGATGAGCTTTTTTTCCAAATCCGAGTATGTCCACCCGTACAAATAATCACTGCATCTGCAAGATGTATTGTCCTCTCACCGTTAATAGTATTAAACGACATTGCTCCAAAACAGCAATTATCCTTGATTAATAGATCAGTTACATATTGCGAATCATATATAGGAATATCTAGAAGTTTGGACTTTCTTAAAAGTGCCTGCAAAATGGACTGCCCTGTATAGTCACCTGAATAACATGTACGTCTATATGTATGAGCACCAAAAAATCTTTGATCTAATTTACCATTCTGCAATTTTGCAAAATTAGCCCCCCATTTTTCTATTTCTTCTACTGCAGCAGGTGATTCTTTAGCTAATATTTCTATTTGCTTTGGATGACCTAATCCATATCCTTCTAAGAAAGTATCAGCAAAATGCTGCTCCCAAGAGTCTTGAACATCCACATTTGCAAAAGCTGCATTAATACCCCCTGCAGCTAAAGAAGTATGGGAATCAACCTTGGATCGTTTACCTAGAACTTTTACGGAAAGTCCTGATAATTTAACCTCTATAGCTGCTCTTAAACCAGCGCCACCACAACCAATGACTAATATATTTGAAATATCAGTTAAGTGATTGTGCATAGGAAATAATTGAGAGAGGAATATTTAAGCAATTCCATAGGACCTATTTTCATCCGTCCCACACATTCAGTCAATCCCTAGCATCCCCTTAACACGAGAACGTGACCTAATGGTCCTTTCTGGAACTAAGTAAGGGCAATAATCTCCTGAATTCGCAAATTGTAGGGATAGCGGGACTTCCTAGAACGTCATGTACTGACAAAAACGGAGAGGGTGAGACAACGGTTCACCTCAATAAAGCAAATATAAGCACGTATATGCAGGTCATTGCCTAAAAATGTCTATTTTCCGCCAACAATTCCGCCAACACAAAAAATCTTATGGGAGCAATTTTTACTGGCGGAATTTTTTATAAAAAGGGAATTGATATCTCGATCTCATTTGGTTGCCTCTGGAGGTCAATGGAACCAATTCTTTTACCCCTGCAACTTTGCCCTTACTTTCTCTTGTAGGTAGTCAGGCAATTTATCCAGTCCCTCATTGAACTCTTGATCAGTAATTAGATCCTCTGAATACAGACTCTCCAGAGCAGTAGCGAATCCCCCATCAATCAACCCAGACACAACCTCATGCTTTGAATAGTTGCCAATGATGGATTTACAGCAGAGATTCAACTTCTCAACCTCTTCAACAGTTAATCGGAGATAGGACTTACTTTTTATTGTCATTTCTTTTTTTGGTAATCAGCAGCAATTAGATCATTCAGGTAGTTGACTAAATTCATACCTTTCTTCTTTGCTTTTTCTTTTGCCATCTGTTCATAAACGTGACCAATTTCTACTTTCTTCAACATAGTTAAACCAACTCCAATTCATACTTATTTTGCCTTGCATTCCATAGACGCTTAATTGCTATCTTATGCAAATCACTTATGGTTAATCCCATTTCTTCGCACAATTTACTTTCCATCTTGTTGAATACTGGTGCTTCAATCTTCTTGTAATTAATGCATCTACGTGTTGGTGGTACTTTTAATACAGGCATAGTCTTACATGTTGGTTGTTACGGGTTTACTTATATAGATCTTTGGTTTGGTCTTTTAAGTCTCCATTGAATGCTCTCTTACATCCTTAGAGATAGAACACACACTTATATTTATCCTTACCTTTCTTTGATGTTTTGACCTCATTGCATTCGGTCAAAACTCACTTCGTTCGTCTTCTCTTTTGTTTTTATCTTTTGGTTCTTTAGGTACTCTATAAGTGCCTAGACCAAATTTATCAAACTGCACAGAGTTAGTTATGCTGTTTAGATATTTGACCGGCATATTTTGTTAAGGTATGTTAAAACTTGACCTATAAGAACTATCGTCATATAATTAACATAATATCAGATAAATGCTAATAGATAGGTCTGATTTAATTATAGAAAGTATCACTAACTGGTACCTCTAAAGTGTCCCTATATTATGACAACCAGACTGTCTTAAAACCCTACTGGAATATACAAATAAAGGAGTAAAACTAATGCCTAGAAGAACTCAAAAATCAATTCTTTCTTCACCTGAATGGGAATGGTGGCAAGAGCGATTAGACCTTTTGCCTGAAGACAGACAATCCTATGTTTTTGAACGAATTATGGGAGTACTTGAACCTTTTGAGATTGCTAAAAACAATTATGAGAAAGCAAGTAAAGATGCAGCGTTAAAAGAAGAGTATGAGTCAAGAGAAAGAGGAGTTGAGTGGTGGAGAGAACAAATGGAGATGGTTCGGAAAAACCATTTATATGGTGATGCTTGGCAAAAGGTTGGGTGGGTAGAACCTGAGGGCGATAACTAACGAATCAACCCCACGATTGCTTTACCCACAAACAGAACAAATAAACCTTCTGTAAAAAGTATCCATCCAATCGTGGAGTTATTCATACCCAACCTTCTATACCTATCAATAGTTGAGTCGTGTATTTGTCGGAGGGTGGCAAGCATTACTTCTTACTTTTGTTCTTGTAGACAATCCAACTCACAATCCCAGTAACTAATACTGCATCAACTACTAAATGCCACTCGAAAAACCCCATAGTTAAAACACCGGATTTTGAGCGATCACTTTTGCCGTTGGGTTTCGAGCAAGAGCAGTCTTCTTGGCATCCTCAAATTTAGAGACAACCACGACCTCCTTAAAAGTTTGACCGCCTTGATAGAGGGTGACCTCAACTTTCATCACACCTGCCCTCGATATTGCTTGAACTCATCTAAATCACTTATGACGATGCTCTGGTAATCCTCCGGGAAACGCTGCTTCATGATTGCTGGAATTTCCAAGCAAGTTGGATAGGCATTTTCCAGATAAAAGATGACTTCCTTCTTGTCCTTCAAGACGATGTAGTCATTTAGTCCGCCAATATTTTTTTTAGTCATACCGCTACTGCCTCTTGCTCCACGATGATTCTTCTGATGGTGGATAGAGCAAGACCTGTTTGTTCTCTTATGGATCTGTAAGAGCAACCTTCATTTCTTAGACGTAATACCAATCCTTCTTTTGCATTGCTGGTTTTGGGTCTACCTCCTAGTGACTGCCCTTTCTCCCGTCGGTGCTGAATACTTTCAATTGTTCTCTCTCTAGTCAGTGAGCGTTCCACTTCGGCAAGACCAGACAGCAATCCAATCAGAACAGGAGCGAACTTCCCAAGTCCTCTTGTATTGATGAGTCCATCCAGCGTTCTGATGTGAATGCCTTTCTGCTGGAGGTCATGGATTCGATTAACTACTTCAACTTGAGTTCTTCCTAGGCGATCCATCTTTGCCACGACCAATTCATCGCCCTCATCTAATGCAGTTAGTGCTGCCATCAGTTGAGGACGCTCTTTCTCCTTGACTCTGGTGCTGATCGTTTCTTGAAAGACAACGCAGCATCCTTCCTTCTTCAGATCAGCAACCTGACTTTCTGTGGTTTGCCCAGAGGTGCTTACTCGCGCATAACCAATTGATTTGTAGTTGGGTTTATCCATGAACGACGGTCTTTCAAATTTGTGCTTTTGGAATTTGCCCATCGGTGTTCCAAAAAAGGGGGGTGTATCACCTGTGTTTCTACTTTAGCAACCAGAACGCCTTAATGGAACACTTAATAGATTAATTCTATTGGTTTCTTAAGGAATGGTGGTTTTCTAGGATAGTGATCGTTAACCGATCCGTTATTGGAACACCTGAATTTCGCTTAAATTCTTTGTTGACTATGAGTTCAGAGAGGAGTAGACCAGAAGTACGACACTCCTCACACAAGTTTGTCGATATGGGTGCTGCTCGATGAGGGCACCTTTTTTATGTGCCTTGCAAACCTCTCAAGATTTCCAGTACTCGTTCCACTCACCTTGTAGTTCAGTGCTTGAGAGGGAGTTATAGAAACCCCTCCATTTCTTTTCTGAGTTGGCATCAGTGGCAACTAAGGACACCAGCAGATCTATTGCCTGTTCTTGGTTAAAGGATTTGCCGTCATCTGATTTGAATATCACTTTTGTCTATTGCCCATACCTAAAACTTACTGCTTTCTGACGGGATCGACTGCACTGACTAGATTAACTAGGAAGTCCGATGGTCTAAATGAAACTTAGAAATACTGCGATTGCTTTAGGAGTTGGCGCTGCCACTGCTGTGGGTCTTTCTTTGTTGAAGGTAGACAAACCAGTTGTTATTAGATCGACTGTTGTGGTGGTTGGTGTAGGTCTGATTATTGCTGGCAGAGATGAAAAGATCAGTGGCGAATTAAACACTAATAAGTCTGCTGAGGATTTCTTTGAAAGTGGAAATGAGAAATATCAAAACGGTGATTTGGAAGGTGCTATTAATGACCTGAGCGAGGCAATTAAAATTGACCCAAGATTTGAATCTGCATATTTGAACAGAGCAAATTGCAATTCACAACTAGGTGATTTTAAGGAAGTAATTATAGATTCTGATAAGTTGCTAACAATAAACCCCAACAATGTTGCTGCCTATAACAACCGGGGTTTTTCGAAGGCAATCCTAGGTAATCATGAAGCAGCAATTGAAGACTTCGATAAAGCATTAGATATTGATAATAACTTTGCCTATGCTTACAACAATCGAGGCATTTCAAAAGCACAATTAGAGCAATATGAAGAAGCAATAAAGGATTTCAATAAGGCGTTAGATATTGAGGGAGAATTCGCAAATGCTTTACAAAATCGTGGTCGTTCAAATTATAATCTAGGTAAGAACCAACTGGCGGTTGATGATTTCACAAAGGCAATAGAGATTAATCCTAATAACCATGAGACATACTATTATAGAGGTGAGGCAAAACATGCCTTACAAGACATCGAGGGATCAATAAATGATTACAATAAGGCATCAGAAGGGTATCCAGAAGATGATAATATATACAGAATATTAGGAAATCTAAATTACATAATAGGTAACTATAAAATCGCTATTCGCAATTTTAATAAGGCAATTAGAATTGACCCTAAGGAAGCAACTTATTATAGCAATAGAGGTCTAGCGAAAAATGATTTAGGAGATGATAAAGGAGCGATTAAGGATCATAGTAAGGCATTAGAAATTAATCCAGAAATGACTCCTTCCTACTACTACAGAGGTCGTGCCAAAGGTAATCTTGGCGACATGAAAGGTGCAATAGCAGATTTAAATAAGGCAATAGAGATTGATGCTAATAAAGCAAATTTTTATACATTACGTGGTGCTGCTAAACAATCACTTAATGACCTCAAAGGTGCCTGTGAGGATTGGAAGAAAGCAGCAGAATTAGGGGATGAAGATGCTGCTGAATTATTGAAGGAGTATTGCGAATGACTGAACCTCTAACTGCTTCTGAATACCTTGATCGGGGATGCGATAAGGACGATAAAAGGGACTCTAAAGGAGCAATAGAGGACTACACCAAAGCGATAGAACTTAATCCCAACTATGCAGAGGCATATGCGAATCGTGGATGTGCAAAAGAAGAATTAGGTGACAAAGAAGGTGCTGTTGCTGATTGGCAAAAGGCAGCAGATTTAGGAGACGAAGAAGCAGCGAAGTGGATTCAAGAGTTAAAAGCAAAAGACATTAGCAATCAATCTCAAAAATCAGTCCCCCGATCCCATGAAGCAAGTTTAGAAGTTGATCAATCTTTTATTCTCCCTAAAGGTGAATATTTCTTTGGAGACTTAGGATTTCTATTTAATGACTCTTCTGATTGGGAGGATGTTTTTTGTAAGAACGGTGATGGAGTTTTTAAATATAAAAATAAGGACTATTTGATGGTAAGCATAGGAAGTGATGGATGGTTTAAAAATCATCGTGGAGAGAATATGAATCAACTTTTACCAGTTGATTCTGGAACTCTTGGTTTAATACCAACTGATGCTATAGATCCAGATACTCTTGAAGAGGTAGTTAATAATGATGGGTCTGGTTTTATTTACTCTTCTAAGCACGAAGTCCAAGTAGATTCAATAAGTGATTGCGGTATTCATGTTTATCCAAAAAGAGATTTGTATTGTGGAGATGATGCAATTCTGATTGAGACACATCAAGAATACTTTGATAATGCTTATTTTGATTCAAGATGCCCTCATTATTCTGATGACCCTGATGGAGAAAATCTTGAAGAAGATGAAACCCCAAGAAAACTATATCCTTCAAATTTTAACGAACTAATTAGTCAATTTGAGTCGATTAATGAAGAGACCTATTCGAAAGAAGGCAATACTTGCGAATTTGAATATGAAGACTATAAAAAGATAAACTATCCAAAACATGTTGGGTATTTTGGATATGGAGAACTTCCTATTATTAAATTTAAAAATAATTTTTATCAACCATTACTTAATGGACATGAGATCTCCAGAAAAGCACCATTTATAAGTGGATATATGACAAGAAAATTCTATATGGAGAATGAAGATGAATTGACGATTGATATTGGTGCATGGTTGGTAATTAACACGGATTCATTAGATGAAAATCATTTGAATTTTCTTATGCCTTGTCTCTATAGATTAATTGATAATAATGGGAATATAGATACAGAAATAGTGGATATAGATGAACAGGAGTATAAAACTCTTTTAAAGCATTTTTATGATCTATTTTATGATCTCAACGAGGGTAAAGATTTTGTAATTGAGAACTTCTGCGATATGGAAGCAGATCCAATCATGGTTAGTTCCTAAATGATTGATCTCAAACGAAACAGCAAAAAAGAACCGGTAAAAGCAACTGGAGTTCGTGCCAGAGAAACATCGTCGTATACCCCGAACCAAACGTATGACTTCAAGATCAGTCGAGGTCGCTTCTCTAATTTTCTGACTTGTAAAAGGTGTTTCTATCTGGATCGAGTCATGGGATTGGATCCGCCTGGAACACCAGGTTGGACTCTGAACGAAACAACTGACCTTTTACTCAAGAAAGAATTTGATGACTGCAGGGAGAAGCAAATCCCGCATCGTTTATTCACTGAAAATGGATTAAGTCATGTGGTTCCTTTTGATCATCCAGAAATGGATAACTGGAGGAACTCTCTGCATCACGGATTGATGCTTCGGCATAAGGACACGCCAATCATTCTCACTGGAGGGGTTGATGACATTTGGCAGGACACAAGAACCAAGCAGTTAATCGTGGTGGACTACAAATCACAGGCAAAGAGGGGAATAGTCGATAAGCAGGATTACCTCGATGATCCTTATCACGACGGATATAAAACTCAGATGGACTTCTATGCCTACCTATTGAAAGGCATGGGATTTGATGTCCATCCCACGTCTTACTTCTTGGTCTGCAATGCCAAAAGAGATGACGATGGATTCCATAAGACGATGAACTTTGATGAGTACCTCGTGCCCTACGAATGGAATAGTGATCGGATAGAGGGACAGGTCGATGAGATGGTTGCTCTGATGAATCAACACGAAATCCCAGAACCTAATGAGTGCTGCAAGAACTGTGCCTATGCAGATCAATATGCAAAGGCAGTGCATCCAGAAGGAAATGGTGAGAGCAAACCAGTTCAAAGGAGGTTGTTTTTCTAGAATATGAAACTCCGAAACACTGCTATTGCTTTAGGAGTTGGTGCTGCCAATCCTCCTGAATTATGGAAGGAGCATTGCGAATGATTGAATCAAATAATGCTGAAGCATTTAACGACAGTGCGGAAGAAAAACTTGATAAGGGAGATTATCAAGGAGCAATTGATGATTACACAAAAGCAATAGAAATTGATCGAAGTGATGCAATTTCATATTGCAATCGTGGTCTCGCAAAATCAAATTCTCATGACCATCAAGGTGCCATTGAAGATTGCTCTAAGTCAATTGAGATTAACCCTGATGATGAGATTCCTTACCATATTCGTGGATGTTCCAAAGCAACTCTAGGAGACAAGAAAGGAGCATTGATTGATTTTGCTAAAGCAATAGAAATTAACCCCAATAAATTAGAAACATATGAGAATATTGGAATAATAAAATTTGGTTTGGATGATCACATAGGTGCACTCGCTGCCTTTGATAAGACAATAGGAATCAATCCAAATGATGCTGTTGCCTATAAGAATCGTGGGTGGTCAAAGAAAGAATTAGGAGACCTCACAGGTGCCTGCGAAGATTGGAGAAAAGCAGTAGATCTAGGTAGTGAGGGTGCAGCAAAATCATTAACGAAGCATTGCATTGAAGTTGCATTATTGAATGGAAATCAATCAAAAGATAAAGCAGTTGCCTTCATCAGGAGTGGTATTGCCAAGAGAATATCTGGTGATATAGAAGGTGCAATAGATGATTACAGCAAAGCAATAGAGATTGATCCTGATAATGCAATTATCTATTACAATCAGGGAGTTGCTTTGCACCAATCAAGCAATACAGATGCCTGGGACTTTTATGATATCGCAATAGAAACCAATCCAAATTTTGCTCTTGCATACTTCAATCGTGGATATGCTAAAGATGAATTAGGTGACACAAAAGATGCGATAGATGATTACAGCAAAGCGATAGAAATTGACCCCAGTCTTTACAATGCCTACAATATACGAGGAGACTGCAAAGTATATCTAGATGATATGCAAGGTGCAATAGATGATTACAGCAAAGCGATAGAAATTAATCCAAGTTATGCAATCGCATACTTCAATCGTGCAAATGTTAAAAAGGATTTAGGAGACACAGAAGGTGCACTTGATGATCACAAGAAAGCAATAGAAATAAATCCAAACTTTGCTTCTGCCACACTCCTAGGGAATGGATCATGTCATCCTGGTTTAGCAAATAAGAATCGGTTTGATTTTGCTCCTCTATATTATAATCGTGGACTTGAGATCAATCCTGAATCCCATTCAACTTTTAATCCTGATTTTGCTTGTGAATACTACAATCGAGGGAATACAAGTTATGCACTAGAAAATTTTATAAGTGCAATAAATGATTTCACCATAGCAATAGAAATCAACCCAAATCATGCAGTTGCATACTTCAATCGTGGAAATTGCAAATATATGCTGAAAGATTTTGAAGATGCAATAAGTGATTTCAGTAAAGTAATAGAAATCAATCCAAACTTTGCTCTTGCCTTTCATAATCGTGGAAGTTCAAAGAAGGAACTAGGTGATCTCAAAGGAGCACGTGAGGATTGGAAGAAAGCAGCAGAATTAGGTGATGAAGATGCTGCGAAATATTTGAAGGAGGATTGCGAATAAAACTCCGAAGTACTGCTATCGCTGCTGCCTTGTCTTTGATACCTATAGGACAACCCTTGGTGATTGGAACTGGTGCTACTTTGACGAGTGCTTCATTGATGCTTGCTGTTCCTGAAAAGGCACACGCTGAAGATGCAGATTTCTACTACAACCGTGGTGTTAAAAAATACGGCGTAGGAGATTTTTCCGGAGCAATATTTGATTACACCAAAGCAATTGAGATCAATCCAAAGGATGCAGAGGCGTATTACAACCGTGGCAAGGCAAAGGAAGACCTAAAGGATTATTCCGGAGCAATTGCTGATTACAACAAAGCAATAGAGATCAATCCAAGGTATGTAGATGCGTATAACAACCGTGGAATTGCAAAGAGGAAATCAGGAGATAATTACGGAGCAATTGCTGATTACAGCAAAGTAATTGAGATCAATCCAAAGTTATTCCAGGGGTATTTCAACCGTGGAAATGCAAAGAGTGACATAAAGAATTATTCCGGAGCAATCTCTGATTACAACAAAGCAATTGAAATTAATCCAAAGTTATCCCAGGGGTATTACAACCGCGGACATGTAAAGGATGAACTAAAAGATTATTCCGGAGCAATCTCTGATTACAACAAGGCAATTGAGATTAATCCAAGATATGCAAA
>QCFS01000032.1 GCA_003278365.1 Prochlorococcus sp. AG-363-M17
CCGCATCAATTCTTGCTTGAGCTGGTGTATACGGATCATTACTAAATCCCATCTTTTCCGCTTCCCAACCTTTTGGTTTAATAAAAACTTTAGAGGCCTGAACTCTCCATTTAGTGATGCGACCTTTAACAAACTTTGTATTGCCAATTTTTGTAAGCTGTGGAGGTAGTATCCCCCCATAAATATTTTTATCATCTAAATTTCGTAAAGAGTCAGGAACTCCAAAACGCTTCTCGACTGTCAATGATTTCTGCAGCTCCAGAGTAGTAATTCGTTGATTGATTAATGATATAGCCTTCTCTCTTCTCTGTTCTTCATAAGCACGAGAATATGGTTTAGTATCTTTATTTAGACTATTCTCATTAGACTTAATTTTATCATCTCTATAAACTATTTCCGGCAAAGACATAACTTTTGTTTTCTCATCTATTTCAATTGAATTACCTAAATCTACTTCATTTATACTCTCATCTAAATACAAATCATTACGGCAACCTACAGGAGGAATAATCTCGTAAGTGGCTTTCCTCTTCTTGTCACTACCCCAACGATATCTAAAGCCAAGTAAATAGCCATTCCCCCCTCCATGGACACCATTATACAAGCCAAAAGCACCAGATCTATGATGTATCCGACCTACCATTGAAACCTTTCTGTTTACGCTAAGTTCAACTTCAAATCCTAGATAATTAAGAAGATGTGTAGACTTTTCCCGAAAAGTATTTTCATACTTACTCATCTGAGTGTAATAACTAATCCCTTCTATAAGCGAAAAATTAAGCCAAGGTTGCACCCAAACTCTTGCTGCAACACCTAAGACTCCTTCACTAAATTCGTGCTTTGGTAAATCTGCATAGGCTACATCTTGGTTAAACTTTCCACCTAACTGCCTGAAAGCCTCATGTTGAAAAACATCTGCCTCAAAATCTAAGGAAAAAATTCCTGATCGATACATTCGCTTCTGCAACCCAATACCAACGAGATACTCCGGTCTTTTACGACCCTTAAATACAAAAGTATTGCCAAAACTTGAGTCAATCATATGACCACCCCAAGCAGTCAAAGACCATGGATAAGGCTGCCAGTCTGGGAGAGAGGGGAGTTCTGGTGGGCATGCCATATCTTCAGATCCACTACTACCATCTTTCATATCTCTGGAAACATTCTCAGCATCCGAACTCTTTATAGGTTCCTTAAGAGACTTTTCTTCAGAAAGAATTTCATCAGCTTCAATGTTTTCTCGAGAAATATCCTTCTGCTGATCTCCACTAATCAAAGTAGTCTCTTCTGTAAATAATTCAAATAAGCGAGAGTCAAGATCAAGTACTCCATAAACATCCTTTAACTCTCCAGTTCTTTTATTAATGTCATAACTAAAAGAGCTTGCTTGAAAGTAATTACTACCTCGTCGAAAGCGAACACTTCCCTCAGCATTTAGGGAGTTGAATGTACTATCAAATTCAATCCGGTCTGCTCTCAAATAAGCGCCATTTATTAATAGCTTTACATTCCCTTCGGCTATAAAGAGGTTCTTATTACTGTCATACGTCTGATTATCTGCTTGCAACTCAAAGGATTTGGATGGCAACACATCAGAAAATGATTTGCCCTCATCTCCCTTCAATTCGCTCTTCAACTTAGAAGATGATTCTGCTTCCTTATTAAGTGAGCCCTTCGAATCAGCCTTCGCAATGAAAGTAAGTCCCCCAACAAAAATTGGGGAGATCAAACCTGCGAGCAAAATTGAGGTGCTTCTCGCCAACAAAAAACTTGGGCTGAGGCGGATGATCCTGCCACGTAATTGGCAAAAAAAGGATCAACCCCAGTCCAGTGTGATGCCTGACCAGAAGGCTCCCTCCCGAAAGAGACTCAGTCTTGGGGGCTTTCGAGGTCCTTTCTGGATGGTGTTCTTGTTGGATCGCTCGCAAGGAAACCAAAAAGGAAGACCCCTACGAAGAAGAAGACCATTGTGTAAACGGAAATCTTAAGGGCGAGCATTGGGTCCGACCACGTCTAAAGAATTAAATCCATCTTATGTGGGATAGAGGGCAACGCACTATAAAAAAGGCGTTAGAAGGTCCTGGATTGGCGCGGATTGAAATGTTTCGCAGTCCATTAGGCTCCAAATCAGGAAAACTGGAGCGATTAAAAAGCCTAAGACGGATCAATCAATGACACAGATTAAAAGCGTCTTATCCCTTTTATGAAAACGAGTCTCTTGACTTTTTTCTTATGCAGCTAGAAAAATTACCTCGAGAGCTGAAAATATATTATTTCATGCTGCAACATTGCAATAACTAGCTTTGTCCGACTTTCTAAGGCAATCATTCCTAAAGTTAGCGCCATCACACAAACCAAAAGCCTGTTTTCCGCTTAATAAATGATCATGAAATGAACTATTCCCCAAAAAACCGAAGCAGCAATAAATCAATCGCCTAAGCGGAAAGAACCTTCATATAAGAAACACTGATAAGTTAGTCCTTAATCGTCATGCTCATCGAATGGGTCATCAAGCTTTTTCGAGGGTGGGCCAAAGGATGTGTAGATTCCAAACCCTGTTAAACCGAACAAAGCGACTACTAATCCAAGCAATAAGGTAAGGGTTGGTGAGGAGCTTTGCATCAAATAACTCAAATAGATTCATCCCGTAACGGGGTTACCCATAGAATACCGAAACTTAAACTCATAAGGACCACAAATCTTCGCCATGGGACAAAAAACTCCAATCGGAAGTCTCCTCAAATCAATCGGCAACTCAGGGCAAGGCAAAGTCGTGCCTGGATGGGGCACCACTCCTGCAATGGCTGCAATTGGTGTAATGCTGTTGGTCTTTCTAGTAATCATGTTGCAGGTTTACAACCAATCCCTTCTCCTTCAAGGCTTTACTGTTGATTGGAACGGTTAAGTTTGCCTGAATTGAGGTATACAAAATGAATGTTTTTGGCATCGGTCTCCCTGAGATAGCGGTAATCGGTGCCATAGCACTTATTGTTTTTGGACCAAAGCGCTTACCCGAACTAGGTCGAACACTTGGCAAGACCCTCAAAGGGTTTCAATCAGCATCTAGTGAATTTGAAAAAGAGATTCAAAAAGCTATGGCTGAACCTGAAATCGTTAATGAGCCTTCCAATGAAGATTCAACTCAAGAAGACAAAGCCTAATCAGGCAATCCAACAAAGCGCCTAACACCTCATAAATGGGTCCAGGAGATCTCCAGCTATTAGTAGGGCTTGGCAATCCAGGCTTAAAATACAGCTCAACTCGTCACAATATTGGGTTCATGGTGCTTGAGAAGTTTGCCATGAAAAATTCAATTACTTTTAAGTCGCAAAAGAACATCTTGGGTCAACTAGCAGAATTACGCGATCAGCAAGCACAGTTGAAGCTTCTCCTGCCCGAAACCTATATGAACGATAGTGGCAGAGCAATAAGAGCATGCCTGGATTGGTTCAACATAGATAGAGCGCAGATCCTTGTGATAGTTGATGATATGGACTTACCACTTGGGAAATTGAGAGTTCGATCAAAAGGAGGCGCAGGTGGACACAAGGGGCTAAGAAGTACTATTCAGCATCTCAAAAGTGAGGACTTTTGGCGTTTGAGAATTGGGATAGGAGCCCCTGAAGGTATGCCAATAGAACGAAAATCCAAAACCATTTCCCATGTACTTGGAAATTTCTCAACTAATGAACAGCCATTAATAGAAAAGGTTTTAAATGAAGTTCTATTAGGCATTGAGCTAATTCAGAGTCAAGGCATGAATAAAGCATCTAATTATCTAAACAGTTTTGTACCTATAGAGAGCAAAGATTAATGAGCAAACTCCCTATGACAACTGCTCGCCTAAGAGTTATCAGTCAAAGCTTTAAGAATGAGTGTCTTAATGGAGAGGTCTCCGCAGGGGATTTCGAATGGCAATTTAAATGGGCATTTGGGAAAGGCGAACTAGAAGTCGAGCCTTCATTAGGGAGGGCGCTTATTCAGGATGCTTTAATGCGTTTCCTAGTAAAAACTGACTACAACCTGGAACCTGGAGGGGACTACATTTTTACAGTTAGAGCTCGCTTTTAAACATCGGTTTATTGGTCCAAAGAAGCTTTTTGCCAAGAAAATCTTCCATTAAGACTAATGCAGCAATTGCATCCAAATTATCCGGAGGTAATAGAAGTCCTTTAGGCAATAACCTTAATAGATTAGATGGAGGCCACAACTCATAATAACGCTTTCTCGCACGAAGAGTAGTTCCTCTCTCTTCGCAAAGAGTTACTGGCAATAAATCTAGAAGCTTTTGGTGGAAAAAAGCACTGTTCGTTCCATTCCCTAATAACACCCCTTTTACATCACCTCGCTTCTGCCAAGCACAAATCAAATCAATTACACAATCTATTTTGACAATCTTTCCATCTAAGACTTCACCCATCTTAAGATCAACCAAGATTAAACCACATTTACTTCTTCCAGGATCTAATGATATCAAAGAGCTCATGGCTATTTATCAAGACTTTTCAACAAAGAAGGTTTCACTGGTCTAAGTAAAACATAGACAGGGTCAAGCGTGTCACTCTTCTGAAGAGAAACTGCCTCTAATTTAATTCGGTCATCTTCTCTTTCCATTAATAATTTCCCTAATTTATTCAAAGAACTTGAGTCAAATCTCAATCGATATGTCAGTGATCCTCGTCGCTTTACTTCAGCTAGTGTTGATGCTAAAAGAAGGCGTAAGCGATTTCGAACTGATGCATAATCACGTTCATTTGCCTCAGTAAAAGTTGAGGACAAAACCTCTTCTTCCTCAACAATTCTTTTGTTTTCCCGTACATCTGGGAAACCATAAACTATCTTTTCTCCAAGCAAAACATTTGCTGCTGATCGTATATTGACCACCCATGTACCTTTCTTTCTAATAATCTTTTCAAGGCTTTTAATATCTTTCCTAGGGACCAATAAGATCTGCCTATTAAGTTTCTGTCCTGGACGAACTCTCCTAAAGGCTTCTAAATTTGCCTCTTGAAGAAGTCGGTCAATAACTTTTCGAGATTGATTCGGATTACTAAGCCTCAATGTTGCACTAGCTAAAGGCTGGCCACTCCCTATAACAACATTGCCACTTCTTAAAGCAATTAAATTCGATTCAAGCTGCTTAAGCTCCTTCTCTCCGTCTTGAATTCTTGCCAACACCTTCTCCAATTCTTTTTCTGTTTTCAAGAAATCTGCGTCCTTCTGGGCCTGAGCAAGACGACTAACTTCAAGGTCTTCACGACTACTTTTCAGCTTGGCCTCAAGATCACTGAGTTCAAAAATCCCCACTCGCAACTGCCTACTTACGAGCAACATGAACCCAAAAGAGAAGGCACTAATAAGGCTCCCTGTCAGAACAGTTATCAAAACTGCAGTACTTCTTGGTCTCAAATTAAATACAGTGAGTCGAGCTTTCCCTACGCGGCTCCCAAGACGGTCACCAATCGTGGATAGAACACCGCCAAGAATTAAAAGAGAAATAACTAGAAGCCAACCTGTCACAGTAAAGAGGGTCCAAAGTTAATGATCAGTAGAACTCCTTGTTCGATATTGGGCTCAAACTTAATTAAACCTCTTAGCTAGTGCAATAGGATCTAGAACCGTGATTTTCTTACGATCAATATTCACTAGTCCGGAACTTTTCAAGTCCCCCAGCAGACGAGTAATTGTTACCCTCGTAGAACCAATGGCCTCCGCAATCGACTGATGGGACAATCGTAGGTCGATAGTTATGCCTTGCTCACTTGGCACTCCAAAATCTCTACATAGTACTAACAAGAAACTCACCAATCTTGAAGACATGTCTCTGTGAGTAAGAGTTTCTATCATCGTTTCAGTCTGCAAAATCCTACTTGAAAGACCCTGTAGCAATAACATCCCTACTGAGGAATCAGCTTCCATTGCATTCTTCACTGAAGCTGCCGGCGCTGTACACATCTCGACTCTTGTAAAAGCAACTGCGTGATAGAACCGATCTGAACGATGACCAGTCAAAAGAGAAAGCACCCCAAAAAGACTATTCTCTCGGAGCATTGCGACAGTGATTTCTTCTCCAGATTCATAAACTCTTGAGAGCTTGACCGCTCCTCGCCGTATTAAATAGACCCTTTCAGCAGGGTCTCCAGGAAAGAAGATAGTCTTTGCTCTATTAACAATTTCCGTATTAGCTCCATCAAGACCCCTAATCACCTCCAAAAGGGTTTTATTTTGATGTTTCAATGGATTTGTCAGGCTTACTTCCTCTTGACTTGAAGGCTTAGAAGAGTAGCGACTAAAACCGGATACAGCACCGGCCATATCGACATTGCAGATTGAGGAAAGTTAAGGAGTAGCTGGGAAAGTTCTTGTAGCAATAGTGACCGTTTCGACTCTTACCCATCAAGAAACGAACATTGATCAGCATGCAAGCGCCTAAGCCCTGCTTCCGCTAAGTCTAAGGACTGATTTAAATCCTGCCTGGTCATTGGGGTTCCCTCTGAGGTCCCTTGAACTTCTAAGAAGCAACCATCAGAAGTCATTACAACATTAAGATCGACATCTGCATTTGAATCCTCTGAATAATCAAGATCCAAAAGCAATTTTTCTTTTACCAGTCCCACGGAAACTGCAGCAACTTGTTTCACCACTGGATTACTAGCTAAGACACCCTTCTCCACCAACCTCTCACAACCTTTATATAAAACCATCCATGCTCCAGTTATAGCTGCGGTCCTAGTACCAGCATCGGCTTGAATTACATCACAATCAACTATTAAAGACTTTTCTCCTAATACCTTCATATCTACCACCCCTCTCAAGCTTCTACCAATCAAACGCTGTATCTCTTGAGTACGGCCTGAAAGCTTAACCAATTCTCGACTTTGTCTCTGGGGGGTGGAGCCAGGCAGCAAACGATACTCTGCACTCAACCAACCAAGACCACTCCCTTTACGCCAAGCAGGTATTCCTTCCTCAAGATTAATACTGCAGAGAACAGCCGTTTGCCCTGTCTTAACGATTAAGGAGCACAAAGCAAATCCCATTGGGTCCCATTCCACAGATAGGGGCCTCAGCTCATCATCTCCTCTCCCACTGGCACGGTTGATAGGAATACCCATTAATTAACCCTCATAAGAAAATGAAGCATAAATGAAAATCGATAGCATCTACACCATAGATGGTGTAGAAAGGTGAGCAAATAAATCTAATACCACTAAATCAAGCCTCCAAAACTCTTTTAACCCTTGACCAATAAATGTCTCAAAGATCGAGCACCAACACCGAACTATTAGAACCCCGTCTGCATGAAGCTTTTGCTCTGGACAATATTGCAATTAAGCCAGTTGAATCATCCATACATAGAAGTCCTATTCATCTTGTCGGCCCAGAAGGACAAATCCATATTCACACAGCCCCATATCGAGGGAGCTTTTCTTTAGTTCTAAGTACTGCAATTAGAGCTGCAGGATTAGGTAGTCGCGTTATGGTTGCCCAATTCCTTAAAGGGGGAGTAGATCAAGGGCCTAATGCTTCTGTAAACATATGTGGAAAGCTCAATTGGGTAAGGCCGGCATTTCCAGGTTGCATATCAGAGAACATCTCAACGCATGATGCAGAATCAAGAGAACTCGCTCATATTGCTGTAAGTGATGTT
Organism: Prochlorococcus sp. AG-363-M17; assembly: GCA_003278365.1. Lineage (GTDB taxonomy): Bacteria > Cyanobacteriota > Cyanobacteriia > PCC-6307 > Cyanobiaceae > AG-363-P08. The sequence continues at coordinate 7,652 of QCFS01000032.1, forward strand.
TGGGAACTCTGCAGAGATCGTTTACTCCAAGGCGATCTAGATCAGCTCGTCCTTGATGAGATCGGTCTTTCTATATCTCTTGGATATATAAAGAAAGAAGAAGTCATCTCAACTCTTGAGCAACGTCCTCGAACCATGGATATCATCCTGACTGGACCAGCTATTCCTTCGGAAATCATGGGCATTGCAGATCAAATTACAGAATTACGCTGTGGGCTCTAATGCTTAAAAACGATCGTTGGATAACAGAACAAGCTTCCATAGGGATGCTTGAACCTTTTCAGCCAGGGCTTGTAAGACATCTCGAGCCTGGCGAGAAAACAAAGCCTGTCCTCAGCTTCGGATGTTCCTCCTATGGGTATGACCTCAGACTTTCTTCAAAAGAATTTTTGATATTCCGTCATGTACCTGGGACTGTAATGAATCCCAAGAAATTCAACCCAGCGAACTTAGAAGCAACTCCTTTGAATAAAGATGAAGACGGAGAATACTTCATCTTGCCCGCTCACTCCTATGGACTAGGTGTTGCGCTCGAGAAGATGAAAGTCCCACCCAATATCACAGTAATTTGCCTTGGCAAAAGCACCTATGCAAGATTAGGAATTATCGTAAATACAACCCCTGCAGAAGCCAGTTGGGAAGGCCATTTGACTCTAGAATTCAGTAACAGCTCAGGAGCCGATTGCAGGATCTATGCTAATGAAGGGATTTGCCAGCTATTATTCTTTGAAGGAGACCAATGTGATACTACATATAGTGACAGAGAAGGTAAATATCAACATCAACCTGAGAGGGTAACATTGGCTAGAATTTAATTAGCTAGCTTCCTCATAAAAGCTAACTAATCATATATCCATTCTCCACAAGAATAAGAGCTGAGAGGTTCTATAATCTTTTTCTTAATAATGTAAACGTAGATTCATCAAGATTTTTCTTCCTAGTATGAAGAAAAAAAGCAACTTTTAGATATTTCTATTACATGAAGCGTAAAAAGATTAGCCACAAAGCTCGTGCTATGATTGTTAAAATTCTTACAGGAATGCCAAGCGTAGAGCTAATAACTTTATCACCAGATGCCGAAAGGACTATGGCATATATAGCCAGGGTCAGCAATCCAAAGAATCAAGATAATCAAGAATTCTCAGGACTACTTAAATACTGCATAAAGCATGAGCATTGGAGCGTATTTGAGCAAGCCTATATGACACTTCAAATTGAAACGACTAGAGGAATCGCTGCACAAATACTTAGGCATAGATCTTTTACTTTCCAAGAGTTTTCTCAACGTTATGCAGACAGTACTCAACTTGGTGATTTGCCAATTCCAGAATTAAGAAGGCAAGATTCAAAAAATCGTCAAAACTCTATCAATGACCTTCCTCCCGAAGTAACTAATGATTTTCGTGAAAGAATTAAATCTCATTTTGATCGATCCAAGCAACTTTATGAAGAGATGCTTGATACTGGCATAGCAAAAGAATGTGCTCGTTTCATCTTGCCATTAGCTACACCAACCAAGATCTACATGACAGGCTCATGTAGATCTTGGATTCATTACATAAACCTCAGATCAGGGCATGGAACCCAGAAAGAACATATGGAAATAGCAATTAACTGTAAAAAAATATTCTGCGAGAATTTTCCAATAGTAGCTTCAGCACTTGATTGGGTTCCATAAGATTGAGAATAACCTATGATCGATAAAATGCATTACCCATGACTCATTGGATTAATCTTTAGATCAACTTTTTTTTCATTATTTAATTGAATTCTTGAGAAATTTGTATTTTTAAATCCTGAAAGTTCTGGGAAAGGTTTATCTCCTAAAAGAGAATCAAATATTTCTCTCATTTCTTCTGAAGAACGCAAGCCTATTGAAACACCTAATTCATCTCCATTCTCATCAAAGAAGTTCATCTGAGGAATTCCAGAGACATGGAACTCATTAATCCAATCTCCCCAACTTTGATTGTCTACATTTAATAGAACAAAGTCAACTTTATTCTTCATCTCGGATTCAAAAGCTTCCATCTCAGGAGCCATTAGCTTGCAAACCTCACACCAGTCAGCATAAAATTCGATTAAAGTTGGGCGACCATTAGACAATGCAATTTCAGGATCTAAAGAGCGTCTAGCCATTTGCTCCAATGGAGATGACGAATTCATCCCACCCCTAAGAAACAACAACAATGCAGTCAAAAGAAACGCTATTGCTAACAGTATTCCCTTCTGAAACTGACCTATAGGTGATTGTGTAGGACTTTTAACCATAAATTCAATACAAGCACATTTATTCTGCCAGATTTTTCGAATAAAATAAGTAGATTCACAAATTTACTTTAAGATTTCTAGTGTACGGGAGGTATGATGATGCCTATAAGATTCAATTTTTATTATTAACATCAGATTTAATATCGCAAATTGATGAGTGAATATTTAAGTAGCTCCACAAATTTGATAGCACGCTCTTCACATAAAAGCGGGTTTCTGGATATGGAATTGCTTCAACCCAGACCTCGGGTTCTGAGAACTTTTTATTTTCGACCCATCCTTTAACAGTTTGGGGTCCTGCATTGTAACTTGCTAGAGTAAGAAATATATTATCTTCCCACATTTCAAGCAAGTTACTTAAGTATCTCGCTCCAAGTAAAATATTTAAACTGGGAACATCTAAAGACTGATCATCAAACCCTTGATTAGTCAAATCACTCGCGGTTTGAGGCATAAGTTGCATTAAGCCAATCGCTCCTTGGCTAGATTTAACTCCTGGTGAGAATCTAGACTCCTGTTTAGAAATAGCAAGTAGAAGCTCTGGTTTAATACCAGTTTCTTTATTTGCAGCTTCAACTTCAGCTAGAAATCTATAGGGGTGCTGACTCTGATGAAGAAGATTATTGCTAGAACAATCTTTTCCTACCATATCCAAACTGAGTGCATTTAACTTGGATAATCCACTCCAGTCATCACCAACCGACATTCGTAATATACCCTCTGAAAGAGTCTCCATTGGCTCATAGTTTTGAAGAATACGTTGTGAATTAAAAGTTCGCCATGTTTCCCATGCATCCTTCTCTAAGCCCAGCCTCCATAAAAGGTTTACAAGGTCATACCTACTGGGAAGTGGCCTCCATAGAATTGGCTCAGTTGAAGACCATTTCGCTTTTCGAAGTTTAGGTAATTTCCCTGCCCCAAGTCTGCTCAGAGCTCGCCAGGAATAATAGCCATTCTGATGAGATGCTATTAATTGCTTCCAAGTATTATTCGCTTCCTGTTGATTGCCCTGCTTTAAATGAACATAGCCTCTCCAAAACATTTGTCTTGCAGATATAGCATCTGGAAGAGTCTCAGATTCTAAAAGGCCTAAGAAAAAATTTGCTTTATCCCATTGTTCGGCTAACAAGGATTCCCTCACTAATTCCCATTGAAGCTCCCATATCTCGGGATGATCATGCCAGCGTCTGATTATAAGCTCAGGCTTTTTATCTAAAGAGAGACGAACTTTTGCAGCAGCAATACTTGCTGAATTATGAACAAGGCTTTTAGGCAAAGAGCTTAAAACAGCATGAGTTAACTTTTGAGAATTACTTAACTCCCTTAAAGCGAAGAGACTCTCTTTCGACTTTGGATGAGATCTCAATAACCCCATGATTAAAGACTTCCCTTTTTTTTGACTCTCAGCATCTCCTTGAAGCAAATTCTTTGCTATCGGGAAAACAAGTTCTGGTTTTTCTGGTAGTGCAGTTAAGCAATTAAAGGCAGACAAACCATCCCCTGTTTTAGCTAAACCCATTGCCAGTGATTTTCTTTGTTCATTAGTGGGTCCTGATAGAGAAAAGTCTTCGCAAGCTCTTCTCATTAGATTTGCAGCACCATGCCATCGAGGCCCCCATCTAGCTAAATGCAATACACCCTGATAAGAATTCTCTTCGGTTATTGATAACTCCAGAGCAGCAGCCAATGAAGCAGGGTGCGCTGGAAGAATATTCAATAATTGCTCACGTAATTGTGGTTGCCTTCTCCCAAGTATGTAATAAGCATCAGCCGTAGCAGGAGTCTTTGGAAATTTTCTAATTAAATCAATCCAATAATCTTTTGCTTGGGAAGAAGCACCCATCTTCTGAGCAGTTTGGGCCTGAAACTTCAAAGCAACAGCTGAGAGAGGGGCCTGTCCCCAACCTTGTCCAGCCAGCAGCCTTTGTTGTCTTCCTGGAGATTCTTTTGATTTACCAACCAATAACAAAGCAGCTTGCCTTCTTAAAGAAGGATCAACTGACCATCTAAAGGTTTTCCATAATTGTAGATTAGAAAAATTAGGATCTAATTTTGGCTGAAGGGATCTTACTAGGACCTGCCCTCCTGCAATAGAGATAATAGTAAGAGTTGAGAGTAATACTAAAGGAAAGATTCCTTCTTTAGAGTTGACTTCCAAGATGTAAAGTGATTCATCCTAAATATCTTGATAATTATATGGATTTACTCTTAAAAGCTGACTAAATTCATAAGAATTCTTCTTTCTAAGTTCAAAAGGCTATTTCGTCACCGTTATAGATGGTAAAAGCAGAGCTGTGTTATTAGATTGACGTTGCTTTGAAATCCCTTATAGAGACTATAGAGTTGGCAGATATCGGCAACTCTTTTTATCAAGCCTAATTAGTTTTATTTTCTTATAGTTTCTAAAAAATACTTTTCTTTCTCCTGCTTCAATATATGATTGCACGGTAAATGAAAGCTTGTTCCTCTTTTCAATGGTCGATGCTGCAAACTATCCCTCAGCTAAAAGGCTTGGGAAAGCTTATGCCAGCTTCGGAACAGACGGCATAAGGGGAAAGGTCAATACTGTCTTGACACCTGAGTTAGCACTTCAGGTTGGATTTAGTTGTGGAAAAATATTAGGTGGTGAAGAGCCGTTCTTAATTGGACGAGATTCTCGCTCTAGTGGACCAATGCTTTCCTCTGCCTTAACTGCAGGTCTAATGGCCGCAGGAAAAGATGTATGGGATATAGGCATTTGCCCAACGCCAGCATTAGCATGTCTGATAAAAAAATTTGATGCTGCTGGGGGGCTTATGGTTTCAGCCAGCCACAACCCTCCAGAAGATAATGGTATAAAAATTTTTGAGAAAAGCGGTTTTAAGCTGAGTTCAAAACATAAGCAACTGATCGAAAAATACCTAGAGCAAGACTCTTCATGCCTTATAAAGAATGCTCGACAAGGCCATGGCAATTCTTATCAACGGTACGACCTACTTCAAAGCTATTCGGACTCACTGCTTAACACTATTGGCAATTCACGACTAGATGGTCTGAAAATTGTTTTAGATCTTTGCTGGGGCTCTGCAACTGCATGTGGTCTTGAACTTTTTAATGCACTTGGAGCAGAGGTCATAGTGATTCATGGCACTCCAAATGGGAAGCTAATCAATGTTGACTGTGGTTCTACCAATCTTGACCCACTAAAAAAAGCCGTAATTGAGCAAGGAGCAGATATGGGCTTCGCCTTTGACGGTGATGCAGACAGAATGCTTGCTGTAGATAAGAAAGGACGAGTACTTGATGGTGATCATATTCTCTATCTATGGGGCTCGGAACTTAAAGCCCAACAGAAACTGCCAGACAACAGGCTAGTAGCAACTGTGATGTCAAACCTTGGGTTTGAGAATGCCTGGGAAGCAAAAGGTGGTGAGTTATTAAGAACTCCCGTTGGAGATGAACATGTTCACAAAGCCATGATCGAGACAGGCGCTGCTTTGGGGGGCGAGCAATCTGGCCACATACTTTCCACAAATAATTCCCTATCCGGAGACGGTTTACTTACTGCGCTCCAACTATCAACCATGAGCAAAAACAAGTCCTTGTCTCTAGAAAATTGGCTGAATGAAAGCTTTGAACCTTATCCACAGAAATTGGTTAACATTCATGTTCCGAATAAATCAAATCGAAAAGATTGGTGTAGCTGTGAACCATTTCAAGAAGCTGTAATGGATGCAAAGGCTTCTATGGGTAAAGATGGGAGAGTTCTAGTAAGAGCAAGTGGCACCGAACCTTTGTTGAGAGTGATGGTCGAAGCTTCGGATCAAGAAGCCGTTAATTCTTGGACAAATCAGCTTGCCCAGCTTGCTCAAAGACATCTAAATGCCGCATAAATTATTAGTAGATCAATCTCTAATTTGATTTTTCATGAATTGTGTTTGCTTCAGAATTGGCAAGTGAAGCAAGACAAAAAAGGGCAACGAATTGAACCTCGGGTCTAAAAAAAATAGTATCTGTCAAACCCATAACCAAAAGTCCTGCGATAGAACTAATTGCCGCAAAGCAAGGCCCGCTCCAGAAAAGACTTCCACTAGCTTTATTCAACCCTTCTTTAATAGCGTTAAAAAGTAAGCACAATAAAGAAAAGAGACCAATAAACCCATTACCAATTAAAATTTCTAGAGGGACTGAATATGAACTCAATGCATCAAACCCTGTATTCTGAAAGAAAGGGTAAATCTTGCTAAATACATCACTCCCAGGACCATAGCCCAGGATTGGCCTTGTTTCAATAATTTTAAGAATGGGCATCCATACATTCACCCGAAAATTGCTAGAACTATCAAGTCTGCCTGAGAATAAACTAGAGAATCTAATTAGTATAGGATCTAGATTTATCGTATGAGTGATCAAAATTGCAACCATGAAAAATGAGGCGAAGCATACGATTAGTGTCTTTTTTTGAATAGTAAGATTTGATCTTGATTGATAAATAAGTCTACAAATTAGAACTAAAAAAGCAGCCGCCAAGCCAAGCCAAGCTCCTCTACTGTAAGTAAAAATTATGGCCAATGTTCCTAAAACAAATGAAGTAATTGCAAAAAATTTTAATCCAACATCTTTCCACCTGAATATTGCACATATGCTTAAAGGTACAATCGGCAATAGATATCCTCCTAACAAGTTAGGGTTTCCCATAGAGCCATAAACTCGAATAACTCCTTCAGGAAAGAAAGAAGAGTCCAACCAACCATGAATCTGATTAAAAGGTCCATTTAATTGTCTAATTGCAATCACAGAAACGATCAACTCTCCTATCAAAAAAGATCCAAGAAATACATCCCACCAAGCTCTTCTGCTTAGAAGAGACTTCCTTATTAATGAATAAACGCCCAAATAGCCAATATATTTAATTAACCCTACAAAGGCTGCAAGAGGAACTGGCGAATACAAGGTTGAGATAATTGAAAAAAAGAGGAATATTAACAGCCATCTAGTTGTGGTACTAACCGTGCCTAGAGGAGTCATCAAAGACCATAATAAAAAAAGAATTCCAATGACTAATATAAATATTCCAAGTCCCGACCTAGACAAGAAAGGAAGAGAGCTAAAGCACAAAATCAATACAAGGCCTGATACAATTTCAAGGAATTCAATCTGCAGTTTATTCCAAGAATTAATTATCATTTCTACAGAGTATTTACATTGGTATTGATTAATCTAATTTCGTTAGGAAGCATTTCACATGGGGCTGAAATGTAAGGAAATTTGTTCTCATTTCTTATGTAAAGTAATCGGTAAATGGGAATACCTTTTTCAAGAGCATACGCTTCTCTTTCTGTAGGGAGCATCATTGGACTCTCCTCTAACCATGGGGAAGAGAGTCCTTTACTAGAATCGAAGCATTCAGAGATATCAACTAATTGCCTCATTGAATTAATCACCTCAAAAACATCACTCTGAATATATAATTGCATGCCAACTCCTAACGTATTAGCTATGGAAGCAAGCAAGCTAGGGTCAAGAATTCTCCTCTTATGATGTCTCTTCTTAAACCACGGATCAGGGAATTGGATAGAAACTCTTTGCAAAACTCCTTGAGGAAGTGCTACCAGCCAACTATGCAGACTAATGTTTGCATTACAAAATAGAAAGTTAACATTCTTGATTTTCAATTCTACGCGATCTTTATTTGCAGCATGGACCAAAGGTTGTCGAATTTCAACACCTAAGTGATTCCAGCTTTCTTCAAGTGGTGAAAGATCCAACAAAAACGTTCCCCTTGCACATCCAATATCAAGATGCAATGGCAGTTCAGGTTTCTCATATAACTCATGTATCCCCGGAAGTTCCAGAGGAAGTTGATAAAAGCGACTTAAAGGATTTACATGTTGACGCACGGGTATCTCTATGAGAGTGATTTCTTGATAGGGGAATACTTTAAAAGGCCCCAACAGGCTGCATAGCTATGAATATATG
>QCFS01000033.1 GCA_003278365.1 Prochlorococcus sp. AG-363-M17
TATGGCTTGAATTAAATTGTTTACATGTTTCATTCCAGAGCATGAGATTTTCTGGTTTTAAATCAATCTTTATAAATTCATCTCCTTTGCTAGCTTGGAATTCATGTGCTCCTTTTGATAAATCAAGTAAAGAGCTTATATAGGAGGAGTTCGGATTTTTTTGAGCCATTAGAATTATTTAAAAAAATATGTGCCTATGAGTTCTTTTCATGTTTACAAATCCTCCATTAATAGAGTTTGCATCTCATTTACGGTGTCTTTCTGGAAGCGCTTAATGTTGACTTTATTTAATACTACAATTGCCAGAATCATTAACACTGCTTCTAGGCAAAAGACAAAAGAAAACGCAAGTAATGGATTGTCAGGAGTGCTAAATGATCTTCCTATATCCAATAGTCCGCCACCCAGGACTTTTCCTAGTGCTCTAGAAAGTGCCTGAGCGAGGCCCCATATTCCTACAAAGGTTCCAGCTACTTCAGGTAAAGTTAAGTCCAGCATTAGTGACAAAGCACTATTGGTTCCTATCCCTGCGGATACGCCAAAAATGCCCATTACTAGAAAAAGGAAACTTGTATCTTTGCTAAAGCCAGATACAACTAGCATAATCAGTGATGCCATGATCATCCAACACCCCATCCTTGCTGTTGATAACTTACCGAAACGAGGAGTTATAAACATTCCAGCAATCAGTAGTCCTGCAAGTGTCCCTATGCCCCAATAGGCATTCAGTAATGTTGTTTTAGATATTGGCATGAGGAATACTTCTGCTCCATAACTTTCAAGAATTGGATCTTGAAGAAAAAGGCCTAGGGTATATAGAACAAGAAAGCTAAAAAAGATTATTATTTGTCTACTTGACTTGATAAGTGACCAGGCTTGGACAAGTCCTACGGAAGTAGATTTTGGATTCTCGACTTTATGCTTACCAGCCCCTTGCTTTGCTTCTAAACCCCAACAAGAAAAAATAGATAGACAAAAAACAATAATTGCAATTTTTATCATAAATAATTGCAATGCAGGTTGAAGAATTGCCGGATCAGTTACCCCATCAATGCTTTTCATGGTAATAGATATAGCTATGGCTCCGATAACTATTCCTATGGTTAACATTGCCCAAATAACACCTACAGCCCGAGGGCGCTCTTCTTCTGATGTTAGATCAATTACTAGCGCTAAATAAGGAGTCGTTGCCAGCGAAACTGCAAGCCCATATAACGCAAATAAACCACAAAGACTAATGCTGCCCAAAATAATGAGAACAGAATTTCCCTGACTTAATGCATCTCCTGTAAAGAAAATGACTGGAATTGAAAGTATGGCCATTAAGCAAAAGCCAGCTGTTCCAAGCCATATATATGGAGTTCTGAGCTGTCCAAGTATTGGCGATCGATCTGAGATATTCCCAAAAAGAACTCTTGAGGGAGCCATTAACTGCTCGAATGCAAGGCTGCCACCAACGAGGAGGGCTGGGAAGGCAAGCTCAGAAATCATCACACGATTAAGCATTCCAGCAAAAATCACTGCAAGACAACCCATGCAGCCTTGGAAGATGCTTAACCTTGCAAGGGTTATTGGATGCAGTCCTTGGGACTTGTGAGGACTGTTTGTTCGGAGGACTTGCCCTGGATTTGTGGAACTTGTCATGCTTTTAACTCTTTCACTTTTACCTCTAAGAGATGGACAGTTCGCTCAGTACCGATACCATCGGCAAAATTGACCTGTTGGAGTTTTGTTGTAATGGACATTCTTGATCAGTCGAAGTCATTTGAACATTTGCTAAGTCAGCAATTACATGGATTAAGTGAGTTAGGCGAGACAATTACCTTAAGGCTCCTAGAGCTTGAAGAGCGCATGAATAACCTTGAGAGTGAAGTGAAATTGTCAAAAGATAGTTTTACTGGAGAGGAGGCAGAAGAGTTGCTAGCCGAGAGCGAGGCTCGTGTAAGGCATTTGCAGGGTTTGCTGGAAACGGTGCCAGAGAGGAAAAAGATTTTAAAGGTTTTAGAAGTTGAGAGTGTTGAGAGTGTTGAGAGTGTTGAGAGTGTTGAGAGTGTTGAGAGTGTTGAATTCAATTCAATTCAATCATTAGAGGAAATTGATGATAGTTGTGAAATACAAAGAAGCTCTAAGGAACTATCGCAGGAAAGCCCTTTCTCAGGGAATGATCAGCTAGAAGAAACCCAATATGTTGATGATGAGGAATTGCCTTTACTGTCTGCCTGATTTCATTGATCAGTTACGGTTTAGTAGCTTAATTCTAAACTTTGCAGTTTCTATTGCTGTTGACGGGGAACTTATGTAAAAGGGGTGCTCTTTGATTTCTTTTAACACAAAGGTAAGTTTTTCATCAGTACTTAGGTTGTTAATTTCGCCTCTCTTGCAGCAGCCTTCCCAAGCAAGGTCAAACGCCATCGCAAAGCTATCAGCATTATTAAAAACCCTTCCCATTTCCGTTTTGGTCATGATTTGGATTGCATCAAGAATTTGATATCAATTAGATCTTAGTACTTTGAATATCCCATATTGTGAAGTGAGATAGGATGTTTAATACCTTTTAAACTTGTTATAAGGTTAGTAATGGTAGTCAGAAATTAACGCTTCTAAAGTTAGATATTAACTTTGGTGCTTAATGAATTCATGGTGACATATTTGTAATTAAAACCTGAGAAATTAAACTTTTGCTCATACTTTTTCTATAAGCATTCAGGTATGGGTTGTCGGTTCCATAAGGCCTTTACGCTTGTTACAAGACCTCAATTAATGAATCGTTTATGCCAGGACCCAGATTTGAACTGGGGACACGGCGATTTTCAGTCGCCTGCTCTACCAACTGAGCTATCCCGGCCTTGCCACCTTCGCGACAACTCAATATTAGATCACCATGAAGATGAGCGTCTCTAAAATTGTCCTCTGGATAGGGTTCATTTGAGTGGATTCTAATTATAGAGAGAAGTTTTCTCTGCTTTTCTGTAAAGCCAATTAGCTCTTGCCAGGGATTTCCTTAAGCATCTTCACTAGGGTTTGATGCGCTTCTTCGCTATTGCAGATCCTTTTGAGCAGGGGTATCTCAAGCTCAATCTCGTCTGCTTTAAGGACAATTGAATTAGAGCTTATGGAAAGCATTGTGGCGACCTTTGGATTATCCAGGCCTCCGTAGTGCTTAGCAATTGAAAGCAATGCTTCAGAATGCTCTTGGTTCATGTGCTGGGAGATTCTGTCGCTTACAGCACTTGTAAGAGGGTCGGAAGTCATATGTGATTTTTGGGCTTGATTTGGAAAAACAATGACCTATTAGCAATATTAAAGATTCATTGTTCTCTTATCGATGTTACCGAATCAAAAACAGTCGAATGGAGATAAAATACAGTCATGAAAAGTGCGAATTAATTATATGAAAATCTTTAGGGGGTAGTAATCCTGTGGACTTACACTTTATTCCATAGGGAAGATTATAGAAATCAATATAAATTCAGCTTGATTTTTGTTCTCTCATTGCCTTCAGAGCCAGTAACCCTACTCCTGCAGATGGTGGAGTCTTGGATGTTCTAATAGGGAGGCCAATTATTCGTTCACGAATTCTCCTCCATTGGGGGTTCTCAGCTCCTCCGCCGATTGTGATTATTTGATCTATAGCTTGAAGCCCATTGTCTAAAAAGAATTTCCACCCTTTGCTTTCAATCCGAGCAATCCCTTCTAAAAGAGCATGTAAGTAAAGGGAGTCACTTACAGGCCTTGGCTCCAAAATGGGTCTTAAAGTCGGATCATCGACTGGGAAGCGTTCTCCATAAGAAGGAAGAGGTCGAAGTGAAATTCCACTGGATTTATTTGGGTTAATTTGCCGACTTAATTCGTTTAGCTGATTGCTATCGAAAAATTTTTTTAATACGGCACCACCAGTATTTGAAGAGCCACCACATAACCATCTGTTGCCTACACGATGATTGGTAACCCCTGGAGCATTTATAGGCTCTTCTGTAAACCGTTTAAGAACTAATGTGCTACCAAGAATAGTTACTCCTTCATTAGTATTAGGGTTGGCTGCAAGTACAGCAGCGTTTGAATCAGTTGTACCAGCTACTATCAAGATATCTTTAGGCAAAGATAGTTCTAGCGCAATTTTTTTTGAGATTGTTCCAATTACTGTTCCGCTAGAAACAATATTCGGAAGTGATTCTCTCCAACTTAAGTTCGCAAAAGATTTTGGCCATTCTTTTTCCTTCAAAATCCATCCCATTTTGAGGTTATTAGCTTCTTCCCCCCATCGCCAGTCCCCCAAAAGCCATCCATTAATCCAATCAGCTTGATGCCTTAAAAGGATTTTTTCTCCATATTGTTCAATTAGCTTAATTGCCCTACCTAGTGAGCCACTTGAGCTTGAAGCTGGCCCCTTGTTAGAGATTAATTTATAAAGGGTTTCTTGTTTTTCAGGACAGCTAAAGTTGTATGGAAGAGCCTGCCCTAATGGTTCTCCTTCAAATTTACAGGCTATGAGCGTTCCCGAAGTTCCATCTACTGAAATAGCTGAAACCCTATCTTTTATTTCTTTAGATAATTCTTTTATTAGTTTTTCACAGCATTCTTTCCAATCTGTTGGAAATGCAAGGCCATTTTTATATTTCAAATGTGAATAGTGAACTATTCTCTCAGATTCATCAAGAATAGAGAGCCTGACTCCACTGGTTCCAAGGTCAATACCAATAGCCAATAAGGGCTTGTTCATGAGATAAAATTAATCAAGCCCAGTTAGTCGGGATATCTTTTAATGCTTGCGGAGAAAGGATGCAATTTCTTCTACCTTCTCCCAAGGTAAATTTAAATCTGGCCTCCCAAAGTGGCCATAAGCAGCTGTATCTTGATAAAAGCGTCCACCTCTATTTTTAGGAAGATTTTTAAGATTGAATTGATTGATAATTGCACCAGGACGAAGGTCAAAACTTTCTTTAACAATTGTAGTTAGCTCGGAGTTTGAAACTTTTCCTGTTCCAAAAGCTTCAACAAGAATTGAAACTGGTTTAGCTACACCAATTGCATAACTCAACTGTACTTCTGCTCTTTCAGCAAGATTTGCTGCTACAAGCGCTTTCGCTACAAAGCGAGCTGCATAAGCTGCAGATCTATCTACTTTTGTAGGGTCTTTCCCAGAGAAGGCACCTCCTCCATGTCTTGCATATCCCCCATAGGTATCAACAATGATTTTCCTTCCTGTTAACCCTGCGTCCCCTTGGGGACCTCCAACGACAAATTTTCCAGTTGGATTGATTAGAAAACGAGTTTCTTGTGGATCGGGTTTTATAAGTAAGTCAGCTGTTGCAGGTAAAACAACATTTGCCCATAGATCTTCTTTAATACGCTCCCTAATGGCTTCCTCATTTGATAAACCATCTATTTCAGCGGTATGTTGAGTAGAAATTAAAATTGTATCTATTGCAACTGGACGATTGTTTTCATAAATAACACTTACCTGAGTTTTTCCATCAGGTAGAAGATAGTCCAATACTTTGTCGTGCCGAACGGCTGCAAGTTTTCGAGAAAGCCTGTGAGCAAGGCTCAGTGGTAGTGGCATTAGTTCAGGTGTTTCATCGCAGGCATACCCAAACATGATCCCTTGGTCTCCAGCGCCTATTTTGTCTATGGGGTCATCAGCTTGATCATCTGCGTCATCAACTCCTTGGGCTATATCTCTTGACTGTTGATCTAGAGCAATCAGAATTGCACAACTATTGGAATCAAAACCTCCTGCCCTAGCTCCGTTGTAACCAATTTCCTCTATTACTTTTCGAGCCAATTGAATGAAGTCAACTTGAGCGGATGAAGTGATTTCCCCAGTAATAAGACATAGGCCTGTATTGACAACTGTCTCACAAGCAACCCTACTCTCTGGGTCTTGAGCCAATAGAGCATCTAGAACGGCATCACTTATTTGGTCGCAAATTTTGTCGGGATGTCCTTCTGTTACTGATTCAGAGGTGAAAACGTAACTGCTCATAATCAATTCATATTGGGTGCGACTCTAGTGGTTGATTGAGCCCTTAACTCATTCCAGTGATTAATGAGATGATTAGTCTCCTTAAGGCTTGGAGGCATTCTCCAGCCTGAAATATAGCCAATTGAAATAGCTACATTGGCTTTTTTTGCCATAAGTAGATCAGAGTCAGAATCTCCGATCATTGCGCATTGGCTTGGTGTTAATCCTAATGAATCACAAAGACCATTGATTGCATTAGGGTCTGGTTTAGGTGGCGCGTTATCAGCGCTCCAATATTGAAGTGAAAGTAATTCATATAAATGGTTATGTTTGATGAAACTCTTAATTCCTTCTGAGCTGTCATTGCTTATCAGAGCACAAATGACACCATTTGAATTTAATGAATGCAACATTTCTCGGACTCCTGGAAGGAGCCTATTGACGTTATTTTTGTTTTGAGGATTGTTTTCTCCCACTGCAGCGAAAATTTCTCCGGCTAGTGCAATTGCTTTCGGCCATGACTCACCCATAAGGCAAAGAACAGTCGCAGTACTTATCAGGTTGTCATTTCTGGAAGCTATTGCGATTGTCCCTCCAGGGTTTACTGATCCATCAGTTGCTTGTCCATAGGCCTTGCGAAGGAGGTTGAGTAGCTTTGTTTTTGCTTCCTCTGATGCTTGTCCGTCTTTGAAACGATGAATTGTTTCATGAATTCTCTTTTGACAAAGGGATTGAAGATGCTCCTCGCTATTGGAAAGTGTTCCATCTTTGTCAAAGAGGACCCCTTTAACGCTGCCTATAGGGATCCCTTTAAGTATTAAATCCCCCATTTGAAACAACCTCTCTTTGAACGTCAGGTTGCTGCTATTTCTGCTTGATCATCTTCTCCTTCTTCGGCTTGTTCAAGAAGCATTTGTTTGTAGCGAGCAGCCATCTCTTCTGCCTTGTCAAAGACCTTCTGGGGGTCAGTAAGCATGTCTCCAGGCTCAGGCTCAAGTGCTTTAGTGGAAAGAGAAATCCGACCTCTTTCCGCATCCAGATCAATAATCATCACTTTCATCTGGTCATTTACATTGAGAACAGTATGGGGAGTCTCAATATGTTCATGACTAATTTCTGAAATATGGAGTAGCCCACTTACCCCTCCTATATCAATGAAGGCTCCATATGGCTTGATGCCACGAACAGTTCCTATAACAACTTCACCTACTTCTAGGCGATTCATTTTTCTCTCAACTAGTGCACGCCTATGACTTAGTACTAGACGGTTTCTTTCTTCATCAACTTCAAGGAATTTGAGAGGAAGGAAATCAGCAACAAGTTCTTCTTTTGCTTTTCTTGTGCTTATGTGAGAACCAGGAATGAACCCTCTCAAACCTTCAACTCTTACTAATGCTCCCCCACGGTTTGTGGCAAAAACTTCTGAATAAATTGTGGCATCTTCCTTTTGTAGTTGACGAACTCTTTCCCATGCACGTTGATATTCAATTCTCCGGATTGAAAGAGATAACTGACCGTCTTCGTTCTCTTCACTCATGATGAAGAATTCTCTGACTTCTGAAGGTTGTAGAACTTCACTTAAACCTTCCACTCTATTGATAGAGACTTCTTGAAGGGGCATGAAGGCTGCAGTCTTCGCACCTATGTCGATCATTGCGCCTTTTTGCTCTAGAGCAAATACAGTTCCATTAACAATGTCTCCTGGTTTGAAATTGTAATCATATTTGCTTAGTAGAGATGCGAATTCGTCAAGAGTGAATCCGACCCCATCAAAATCTCGCTTAGTAGCTCGGCTACTTGGATCGTCTGCTGTTGGCACTTCCGCAGGAATGCTCAAGTCTTCATCTGAAAGATCTGCACCAGTGTTATCGACCTCTCCAGCCTGATTTAAAGCAGTTTCATTCGACTTGTCAGCATCAGATGCAGTTTTGTCTTGAGCTTTTTCTTGAGAAGTCACAGAGATTTGATGATGGCGGTCTGCCATGTGGCAGTGTGAAAAAAATCCTACGGGCCCGCCGACCTTTGGAATCAATCCGCCATTCTACAGAGGCGCATGCACTTATTAGCTCTTAGTGGACTGAGGCTAGTTGTCCTTCTCTGGAATTAATACTTTCAAGGGCGGCTACAAAGTCATTTATGCCTCTGAACTGTTTATAAACTGAGGCAAAGCGAACAAAGGCCACTTCGTTTGTTTTGCGGAGTTCCTTTAGTACCATTTCTCCAATTTCAGAACTATTGATCTCACGAATACTTTTTTGATGAATAGTGACTTCTATCTCATCGACGATTAGACCGATTTTGCTTGTACCTATGTTTGTTTTTTCGCAAGCTCTTGTAAGGCCAGCGATAACCTTGCTTCGATTAAAGATTTCTCTTGAACCATTCTTCTTTAGAACAGTAATAGGAACGGTTTCTACTCGTTCATAGGTTGTAAAACGGAAATCACAGTTCAGACATTCTCTCCTTCTACGAACACTTCTGCCTGCATCGGCAGCACGTGATTCGAGCACTCGACTATCTGTGTTTTGGCAGGAGGGGCATTGCATGCCCTAAAATCTCAATCTATTTAAACTAACTCTATACATTAATTTGTATCTTGAGAAGGGTCTGATGAGATAAATCGATAAGTTTTTTTGAAAAAGTTTTTTTAGGAAGCTGTTCGGTAAGGTTTAGCTTTTTGGTTTGAAATGAAATATTAAACAGTTTGCTTTGGTTTTTGAAGAAAAAAAAGCCCCGCAGTTTTGCGGGGCTTTTGATAATGGCACTTTATTTGTCGAACTTTGGGGGATCGCGGAAAGCAATCGCAAAGAACAACGTTCCTAGAGCCAGAGCGAGAATTAGCGTGTAAGAGAAGGCTTCCATCGAGTTTGTCCGAAAGGGCTTTAGCTAAAAGGATAGAGGAAAAATGGCTTTAGAAAACTTGGTTTAAGCGCTACCGGGAACACCACGACCAGGTACACGACGAGTGGTACTGTCTCCAAGTTTTTGGAATAGACCAAACTCAACCTGTTCACCAAGATCAGGGTCAATACCAGCGAATGTATCGCGATAAAGAGTCCTGGATGCATGCCACCAATGTCCGAAGATATAAAGCAATCCAAAGCAGGCGTGTGCGAAGGCAAACCAAGTTCTTGGTCCACTTCTAAATACACCGTCAGATTGGTAGCGATCTCTATCGAACTTGAAGGACTCTCCAAGCTGTGCTTTACGAGCTAGACGCTTAACTACAACAGGGTCAGTAAAGGTCTTGCCATCAAGCTCTCCGCCATAGACGGTTGCTGTTACACCAACTTGTTCGAAAGAGTACTTTGCTTCAGCACGACGGAATGGGATGTCAGCTTTAACGTTTCCACTTTGATCTTCAAGAATGACTGGGAAGTTCTCGAAGAAGTTTGGAATTCTGCGAACTTCAAGGTCATTGCCTTCCTTATCAGTGAAAGAGATGTGTCCTTGCCAGCCAGTAGGCAGGCCATCACCATTCACCATTGCACCAGTTCGGAACAGACCACCTTTAGCTGGGCTGTTACCTACATAGTCATAGAAGGCAAGTTTCTCGGGGATGGAGGCATATGCTTCAGACTTAGATGCTCCGTTGTCCATTGCTGTTTGGACTCTACGGTTGATTTCTGTCTTGAAGTAGCTGTTGTCCCACTGATAACGGGTTGGTCCGAAAAGCTCTACAGGAGTGCTTGCCGTTCCATACCACATGGTTCCTGCAACAACCATCCCTGCGAAATGGACAGCAGCAAGGGCACTGGCTAGTACCCCTTCAATGTTGCCCATTCTCAGGCCCCTATAAAGCCTTTCACCAGGACGGTTGGTGATATGGAAAATACCTCCGATTATGCCTAGGAGTCCTGCACCAATGTGATTGGCGACGATACCTCCAGGAGAGAAGGGGTTGAAGCCTTCGGCGCCCCAAACTGGAGCGACTTTCTCAATGTGACCATTTAAGCCATAAGGGTCAGAAACCCAAAGGCCTACTGATGAGCAATGGAAAGCGCCAAATCCGAAGCAAACCAAGCCTGATAGGAGAAGGTGAATTCCAAAGATTCTTGGAAGGTCTAGCGCTGGTTCACCGGTTCTTGAATCTTCCCAGAGCTCAAGATCCCAATAAGTCCAGTGCCAGATTGCGGCCAACATAAGTAAGCCACTGAAGACGATATGAGCAACTGCAACGCCTTCAAAGGTTGAATAAGGAAGCGCCTTGCCCCAAAAACCCAACGCATCAAAGTCGAATGAGCCAACTCCACCAGTGATGTCCCAACCATTCCAGCTGCTAGTTACACCTAGCCTTGCTGTCATTGGCATTACATACATGCCCTGACGCCACATTGGGTTCAGGACAGGATCAGTTGGATCAAAAATTGCTAATTCATAGAGCAGCATTGAGCCGGCCCAGCCGGCCAAAAGTGCTGTGTGCATGAGGTGCACGGCCAGAAGGCGGCCGGGGTCGTTTAGTACGACTGTGTGCACCCGATACCAGGGCAATCCCATGGGACGTTTCTTTGGTAACGAAGCTGCTTATGCAGCTAGACCGGTTGATCGTAAAGGGTCCACCTTGCTGAAAGGAATTTCTTTTTTTTTGTTGCAACGTCTAGTGATACTGAAATATTTCTAACTGCTCTGTATTGGTGGGATGCTGAGGTGATTTTTGGCATCTTCAGCATTTGGTGAACCGGTCACAAATCGCAATGCCAGCTAGCAAAATATTGCATTATTAGGACCTGAATTCATGCCAACTGTTCGATTTGTTCGTGAAGGACGAGATGTTCAATGTGCTCAAGGAGCCAATCTCAGGGAGATAGCCCTAGGCGAAGGAGTTGAAATATATGGACTAAAAGGAAAGCTTGGAAACTGCAAAGGCTATGGCCAATGCATTACATGTCTTGTACGGGTATTGAATCAAGGGACAGATGAGGCTGTATCTCCTATATCAGACTTGGAGTTAATTAAGCTGAAGAACAGGCCTAAAGATTGGCGTCTTGCTTGCCAGACGGTTGTGAATGAATCGGTGATAGTCGTTACAAGACCCCAGGCTTCCTTTAAGAATTCAGACTTGATGATTAAGCATGCAAAATCGGTCGAACTTCCCCATTGAGGTTTTTTTTTGAGTACTCAACTGGGTTTGCAGTGGAAGCTACCAACCTTTAAATAATTTCTTTTCCTCAAAAAATCGATAACGAGGCCTGACAGAATTGGTCTTAATGCTCTCGTCGGTGATAGCTTCTCGTCATATCCATTTGCGGTCATGGAAACCACCAACTTCGGCTTTGTTGCCAGTCTTCTATTCGTTGGGGTTCCGACGATTTTCCTCATTGGTCTGTATATCGCGACCAATTCTGGAGATAAGTCGAGTTTCAGCTCGGATACGGTTAAAGGAAAGCTGGGCCGCAGGTAAAGGCCTCCCTCTTTTTAGAAGGGTAGGTTTTGTTTGAGGCGAATAACGGCTTGAAATACCCCTAATTTTATTAGGGTTATTTTCTTGTGTTTGCTTTCACGCGTAAAAGGTCTTTGGTCCTTTGCGACTATTTTTACTTTCTCTTGCAATGATTAATTCTTGAGAGTCTTAATAAGACATCCTTTTAAAATTATTCGGTAACCATATTATTTTCTTTTTATATTTTCTAGAATCATTAGAGCAACTTTTTAAGATCTATTGAACGTTCTTCAAGAAGATAAATTTATGAAAAACCCATGGAGACTTTATAAGAATGTCTTGCCTCAACATACAGATCATGCAGGCGTTATGTGGCATGGTACATATATTTCTTTTCTTGAGGAGGCAAGAGTTGAGGCCCTTTCTAATGTTGGATTGCCTTATGTAAGCCTTACCTCTAATGGTATGGAAATGCCTGTGGTTAATCTCCAAATTCGTTATATGAAAGCTGTTTTTCATGGTGAAAAACTTGTACTTAAAAGCTATTGTTTGCCTCCTAATGGTTTGAGATTGCCATGGAAAACTCTTTTTCTGAGAGATGGAGAGTTGATGGCTCAGGCAAATGTTGATTTGGTCTTGATAAAAGTAGGCCGCTCTGGAAAAAAACTATTGAGGAAATTCCCTGCTGACTTGAGTAAGGCCTTATTGGATTTGCAGAAAGGCCCTTTAGAAAAATCTTGAAGCATTTTTTTGGCGAAAGTATTTTTATGACTTCACAAGAAATTTTTGCCAAAGACCTATTGAATTGGCGAAAAAAGCAACTCAGTAAAGGGGGAAGTGCATCTCAACTCGATTGGCTTTTGGACTTGGCAGCTGGCATTTCCTGGGGTGATTTGCAGAAAATTCATATTGACCCAGAGTTTTGGATCAGTATTGAGAAACCTTTAGATGCTTTGGCAAGTTTATGGGACGTACATCTAAGGGATCACACACCACTTCAGTATTTATTAGGGCGTTGTCCTTGGAGAGATTTTGAGTTGGAGGTTACTGAGGCTGTTCTTATCCCGCGCCAAGAAACTGAACTTTTAGTTGATATTGCGCTGAAGCTTGTAGAAGATCATCATGATTCTGGTCATTGGGTTGATCTTGGGACTGGTTCTGGGGCTATAGCTGTTGCATTGGCGAGATCGCTTCCAGAATGGCAGGGACATGCTGTTGATATCAGTATCGATGCACTTGATTTAGCTGAAACCAATCTAAAAAAACTGACTAAAGACAAAAAATGTCTTCTTCACTGTGGAAACTGGTGGGATCCGTTGGCGCCTTGGTGGGGGAAGATCTCTTTGGCAGTAGCTAACCCCCCATATATTCCACTAGGTCTTATCGATGAGTTGGAGCTCGCTGTTCGCAAGCATGAACCTCATTTAGCACTTTTCGGAGGTTCTGATGGGCTTGATGGATGTAGAGAAGTTATATATGGAGGAATAAAGGCACTTAGCCCAGGTGGCTTTTTATGTATGGAACATCACCATGATCAGAGTGAGGTTGTTTTAGAACTTTTGCAGCGTGCTGGGTTCCTTGATTTGTCATTCAAGAATGATTTTTCGGGAATTCGTCGTTTTGCAATAGCGAGAAGACCTAATTAAAAATTCGGAGCAATTGTGAACCAATCTTTGGTCTTAGACGAAGTCTCATTGGCTTCAAGAATTAGGGAAGGTACCTCAGCTCTAATCCCAACTGATACATTGCCTGCACTTGCTTGCTTGCCTGACTATGCAGTAAATCTTTGGGAACTTAAGCGAAGGCCTGCAAGCAAGCCTTTGATTTTGATGGGTTCAGAACCCGAAGATCTTTTTAAATACGTCCTGGAGCTCGCCTTAACTGATGCATGGAAGATGGCAGAGAGATATTGGCCAGGAGCCTTGACACTCATTTTGCCTTCCTCCGGGGGTGTTGCTGCTGCTCTGAATCCATATTCAGAAACTTTGGGCATGAGAATTCCAGACTGCAAACCCACAAGGCTTTTGTTTGATAGAACAGGCCCCTTGGCTACTACAAGTGCAAATATCTCTGGGATTGAGTCCAGTCATAATGAGCATGAAGCCTCAGCTTGTTTTCCTCATTTACCTCTTTTAGGCCCTCTACCATGGAGAGAGTCCTCATCTAGTGCCAGCACAATTCTTTCTTGGGAACGGGTTGGCACTTGGAAAATGTTAAGAGCTGGGCAGTTGGCCGCTAGTTTAAATTTGAAAAATGGTTTTATAGAGTCGTAAAAATTACTTTTGCTTGTATTCAGTATGTTTTTCTTGGAATTTATTGAGCTTGTAAAGCCTTGGTTTTATTAGCTTTAGTAAAAGGAATTGGCTAATATATTGATGAGCATTTAAGCTTCAATGACCTTTCTATTTTCTTTTCTCGCGCATGAATACTTTTTCTTAGCTTT
>QCFS01000034.1 GCA_003278365.1 Prochlorococcus sp. AG-363-M17
GGCAAGCAAATGATCCCCTTACTCAAGAACAAGTAATTCTCCAAGCATATGAATTAGAAAAAGCAGGTTGTTTTTCAATCGTGCTCGAACATGTACCTCCTGAACTGGCAAGTCGCCTTAAGAGCCTTCTGAAAATACCAATTATTGGCATAGGGGCTGGAGAGGACTGTGATGGGCAAGTGAGAGTAACCGCAGACTTAGTGGGTCTAACTAATAATCAACCGCCTTTCAGTCGCCAATTAATTAATGGACGTGAAATTTTTGAGAATGCTCTTAAGGGTTGGGTAGAGAAGCAGCGGCAAACTACAAAGAATCCAACCAAACAATAAACTCACTGAGAATGTCATTGCTAATTGCCATCCCATAAGGGTCACTAAGTTTTATACGTTTTCCATTTCGTTGTATCGAGCCCACTTCAAAAGCCACCCGTAATCGTTTTTCCAGAGCTTCTACCTGTGAAGTTCTTTCTTGATCTGTCCAGGTCATATTTTGCAAAAGCCCCTCAAGATCTATCCCTTCACGACGACGTAAACCAACAATGATTCTTTCATCAAGTGCCATGGGCATAGACCCGCTTTGCATCAAAGTCGGATCAGGACCATTAACTTCCTGACTTTCAACCCAATTCTTATAAGTATCTCTTGTACGAGGTCTTTCTAACCTCTTTCCCCAAGGAGAACTCGTAGCCCCCTGACCAAACGCCCACCAACCACAACCACTCCAATAAACTCGATTATGTCTTGAAGCATGGCCAGGTAAAGCATAATTAGAAATTTCATAGCGTGAAAACCCCGCCTCTCGAAGAATTAAAGGAGTTAACTCCATAGATTCAGCAGCTAATGAACTATCAGGAATATCAAGCTGACCTTTCTTCCTTCTCCATTCAAAAACCGTTCCATGCTCAATGGTTAAATCATAAATCGAAATATGTGGTGATTTAGTTAAAATCGACTGAATCAACTCGCATCTCCAAGCTGATAAATTATGACCTGGAAGATTCTGAATTAAATCAATACTCCAAGTCTCAAGATTACCTTTTTTTTGAGCATTTTCTAACCATTCGCAAGACTCCAAAATATCTTCTAAACGATGCCTCCTACCTATTCTCTCAAGCAAAATATTGTCGAAGCTTTGACACCCTAGGCTGATTCTATTTATACCTATTTCCAAGAAATCTTCTAAATCTTCCTTCAAAAAACTGGCTGGATCCATTTCCAAAGTGATCTCTGCTCCATCTACGATCCCGAAGTGATCTCGAAGCTGCTTTAGAACAAAATCAATCTGCTTAGGGCTCAATATCGAAGGAGTGCCCCCGCCTATATAAACAGTAGAAAGGGGCGGGCCGTTAGGGGAACAAGATATTTCTCTTTGCAAAAGTTTCAAGTAATTCTTGATCGAGTTGCTCCCTGGGCCTTGTTCTCCGCTAGCACTATCCCCGAGAGGTACAACAGCAAAGTCGCAATAAAAACAACGTCTATGGCAAAAGGGTATGTGAAGGTAAACGCTTCGAGGGGAACAAACAGAATTCAACTCGTCCATGATTGAACTGCAAAAAATTCGGAGAGCAGCCCTGACCAATAGAATGGGTACTGAACATGCTTCATAAAGAGATCTTTAGGGGCCAAGTCTTTAACCCATGGTTGTCCCGATAATCCTGGTTCTATTTGTAATTTCAGGAGCTGTTACGGGTTGGCTCGGGGTAAACCTGTTGCCAGACAGGTTATTAACGCTAACAAAAGACATTGAGACCCTAAGACTCTTTCTTCTAGGAATAGGGACATTATTAGGCTTAAGTGCTGGAATTCTGTTCCAAAAGCTTCAGCAAAGGCTGATGCAAAAAATACGCACCATGCCTACAGATCTACTTATAAGTAGATCAATTGGTCTGATCCTAGGGCTCTTATTAGCTAATCTTCTTCTGGCTCCGATACTTCTATTACCACTTCCATGGGAGGTTGTTTTTTTAAAGCCATTGGCAGCAGTGCTAAGCAATATTTTATTTGGAGCACTTGGTTACAACCTAGCTGATGTTCATGGAAGGACTCTTCTTAGACTATTTAATCCAAATAGCACAGAAGCACTACTAGTTGCAGAGGGAATTCTTACTCCTGCAAGTTCAAAAATACTAGACACCAGTGTGATTATCGATGGGAGAATAAATGGCATGCTCTCATGTGGGATGCTTGAGGGGAAAATAATTGTGGCCCAAAGTGTTCTAGATGAATTACAACAATTAGCTGATTCCAGCAATAATGAAAAAAGGCACAAAGGTCGAAGAGGATTAAAACTACTAAAAGAACTTAGAGAAAGTTATGATCGACGTCTTGTACTAAACAGCACAAAGTATGAAGCTGAAGGAACTGATGAAAAGCTTCTAAAGCTAACTGCCGATACAGGAGGTACACTAATTACTTCAGACTTTAACTTGGCCCAAGTGGCTCAAGTAAAAGAGCTGAAAGTTCTCAACCTGAGTGAACTTGTAATTGCACTTAGACCCGAAGTTCAACCAGGAGAAAGACTTAAGCTAAGGGTTATCAAAGAAGGTAAAGAAAACAGCCAAGGTGTCGGTTATTTAGATGATGGGACAATGGTTGTGGTCGAAGCGGCTCGTGAAGAGATTGGCAATCGTGTAGACGTCGTTATAACAGGTGCATTGCAAACCTCAACAGGACGAATGATCTTTGCTCGACTCGGCAAAAACCATTCGGCATCTAATTCTTCCTCAAATAACCAACAAACACCTACCGACTCCGGCTAGGCTCAACATCTCAATGATTAGTTGATATGACTGTATCTGCTCCCTACTACGGCGATTCCGCCGTAATGCGCACTCCCCCTCCGGATCTTCCCTCTCTACTACTCAAGGAAAGAATTGTTTATCTAGGGCTTCCTCTGTTTTCTGATGATGATGCCAAAAGACAACTTGGCATGGATGTAACTGAACTAATAATTGCTCAGTTGCTTTTTCTCGAATTTGACAATGCTGAAAAGCCCATTTACTTCTACATAAACTCCACTGGAACTAGCTGGCATACAGGAGATGCAATTGGATTTGAAACTGAGGCTTTTGCCATTTGTGACACTTTGAGTTATATAAAGCCTCCGGTTCACACGATTTGCATTGGCCAAGCAATGGGGTCTGCTGCTGTAATCCTTTCCGCTGGGACAAAGGGGCAAAGAGCATCATTACCCCATGCATCAATAGTTCTTCATCAACCCAGGAGTGGTGCGCAAGGCCAAGCAACTGATATCCAAATCCGTGCGAAAGAAGTTCTTCATAACAAACGTACGATGTTGGAAATCCTTTCTGAAAATACTGGCCGCAGTATTGACCAGCTTTCAGCAGATTCTGATCGAATGAGTTATCTCACTCCTCAAGAAGCTGTCAACTTCGGAATTATTGACCGAGTATTAGAAAGTAGAAAAGATTTGCCTGTTTCAGCTCCTACCAGCTGATCATAGAAAAATCCTTTCTGTGGAAATATCCTTCTAAAGGGTCTTCTTACAAGTTCAATTCATCTCTTCTTCCTTTTTCAACAATGCCAATTGGTACCCCGAGCGTCCCCTACCGCCTACCAGGCAGCCAAATGGAAAGATGGGTAGACATATATACAAGGCTTGGTGCAGAGAGGATTCTTTTTCTTGGCCAAGAGGTCAATGATGGAGTCGCAAATAGCCTCGTAGCACAAATGCTGTATTTAGATTCTGAAGACAGCACTAAACCAATATATTTATATATCAACTCTCCAGGCGGCTCTGTCACAGCAGGCTTGGCTATCTACGACACGATGCAATATGTCAAAAGTGATGTAGTAACTATATGTGTTGGATTGGCTGCATCTATGGGAGCCTTCCTCCTTGCCGCAGGAACTAAAGAAAAGCGACTTGCTTTACCACATAGCAGAATAATGATCCACCAACCCCTTGGTGGAACCAGTCAAAGGCAAGCCAGTGATATTGAAATTGAAGCCAAAGAAATTTTACGCATCAAAGAAATGCTTAATCGATCAATGGCAATGATGACAGGACAAGAATTTGAAAAAATCGAAAAAGATACTGACCGGGATTACTTTCTAAGTGCAGAAGAAGCAAAAGGTTATGGGCTTATCGATAGAGTCATATCGCATCCAAATGAAGCCTGATGACCTATATGGATCACGATTAAATTGGTCAGTTAGTTAATTGATGACCATCCAAAAGCAAGGTTCCGTAAGCTACTAAAAGTCAAATTATCTGCGTAAACAGAAAAAGATGGCCAACACTACAAGGCTTTTGCCTAAGCTCTTTGTCTAGAACTCACCTATCCATAAAGAATGGCAACGCTCTATTACGACTCCGATGCTGATCTAAACCTGCTTAATGACATGACAGTGGCAATTATTGGGTACGGATCCCAAGGCCATGCGCATGCACTCAACCTCAAAGACAGCGGAATCAATGTGGTGGTAGGCCTTTATGAAGGGAGCCGCTCAGCGGAAAAGGCACGTAGAGATGGCCTTGAAGTCCTAAGCGTTAGCGAAGCATCAACAAAAGCTAACTGGGTGATGGTCCTCCTTCCAGATGAGGTTCAAAAAGAGGTTTATACAAACGAAATAGCACCGCATCTATCTCCTGGGAAAGTCCTTAGTTTTGCTCATGGATTCAATATTCGCTTCGGGTTAATTCAACCACCTAACTTTGTAGATGTGGTAATGATTGCCCCCAAAGGGCCTGGCCATACTGTGAGGTGGGAATACCAAAATGGACAAGGTGTTCCGGCTCTTTTTGCAATTGAACAAAATGCTTCCGGAAACGCACGAGCATTAGCGATGGCGTACGCAAAAGGCATTGGCGGAACCAAAGCAGGAATCCTGGAAACCAATTTCAAAGAAGAAACTGAGACAGACCTTTTCGGTGAACAAGCAGTCCTTTGCGGAGGTCTCTCTGAATTGGTGAAAGCAGGTTTTGAGACATTAGTAGAAGCTGGCTACCAACCTGAGCTCGCTTATTTTGAGTGTCTACATGAAGTAAAGCTAATTGTTGATCTAATGGTTAAAGGCGGCCTAACTGCGATGAGAGATTCAATCTCTAATACTGCAGAATATGGAGATTATGTAAGCGGTCCAAGACTAATCACATCAGAAACGAAAGATGAGATGAGAAAAATTCTCTCTGAAATTCAGAATGGTACTTTTGCAAAGAACTTTGTAGCAGAATGCGAGGCTGGAAAGCCAGAAATGAAGAAGTTCAGAGAAAGAGATGCTGCACTAAACATTGAGAAAGTTGGCAAAGGACTCCGCGCAATGTTCAGTTGGTTGAAATAAATCCAGAGGTCTTCTTAATTGCATTAGTCCCAGCTGCGACCATTCTCGATTTCATTATTGGGGATCCTGAATGGACACCTCATCCTGTACAAGTACTTGGGTGGATAATCAAAAAGCAACAGATTTTTATTGAGAAATTAGCAGGCAGAAGTAGCTTCCTTTTAACTATAGGAGGATTCATTATAACAATCACGACAATATCAATTTCAGGGGGGACTTGCTGGCTGATAGAGCACCATGCAACAAGCGATTCATCAACACTAACATTTTTTAGTAAGTTAATACTATTAATATCATTGAGTAGTGCTTTGGCAGGGAAAAGCTTGTCCAAAGCAGTTAAAGAAGTACTAACGTCTCTTCCAGGAAAATCAGGACCACAGTCTCTAGAGTTAGCGAAATCTAAGCTAAGTAAGATTGTCGGAAGAGATGTAAGAAATCTAGATAAAAGTGAGATTATCAGGGCTGCAGCAGAAACAGCAAGTGAGAATTCTGTTGATGGAATTTTTGCACCTCTATTTTGGATGTTAATAGGGGTAATTCTATGGAATTATTCAACTGGTTTACCTGGCCCTTTAACACTAACTTGGATTTTTAAGACAGCGAGCACTCTAGACTCAATGTTAGGTTACAAGAAAGGAAAACTACTTTGGCTAGGGAGAGCAGGTGCAAAACTCGACGATCTTCTTACATGGATTCCTTGCAGAATTGTGGTGGTAACTCTCCCGATAACAAGTAATCCATTGAACAAATTAATTCCACTAGTTAAAATATCACTTAAAGAAGGACTGCAAGACCCTTCCCCTAATTCAGGGTATTCACAAGCAATCTTTGCCAATTGCGCAAAAATAAAAATGGGTGGGCCTAATTCCTACAATAATGAAATCATAAGCAAGCCAACATTTGCAAATAATGGATATAATGCCACAAGCAAAGGGGTCTACAAAATCCTAACCATTTCAAGAAATCTTGAGTTATTCTGGGTGTCATTATTTACCTTATTTATTGCAATATTAAATTTATAATCAGATTCAATAAGCGCCTCTATCCATAGGAAGAAGTAAAACACCCAGAGTTTTAAAGATAATTATAATATCCCATAAGAATGAGTTTTCTTGTGCATATTTTAAATCCAGTCTTACTCTTTTTTCATAACTTAAATTATTTCTTCCGCTCACTTGCCATAAGCCTGTCAATCCAGGCCTAATCGAAGCGACTTGATCCATAAACTCACCATACCTTTCAAGCTCCTTTTCAACAATTGGTCTAGGTCCTACAACACTCATTTCACCTCTTAAGACATTTATAAATTGCGGTAATTCATCCAAACTTGATCTACGAAGGAACCTTCCGATATTAGTAATTCTTGGATCCTGACGGATTTTAAAGTCCCGCTCAAATTCAATTCTCATGGAAGGTGAGCTATCTAAGACTTCTGCCAATACATCTTCCGCCCCTACTCGCATTGTACGAAATTTAATACAACCAAAACTATTGTAATCTCGACCAACCCTACGCTGTATATAAAAGATTGGGCCTGGTGAACTTTGCTTAACTAAAATAGCGATAAGCAGAAAAAGTGGAAACCCAAAAATTAATATTGCAAATGAAAAAATAATATCGCCCAGCCTTTTTATTGTACGGCTGAGAAAACTCTGCTGTCTCTTTAATATAGTCGCAGAAGTGAGAGAGTGGATTTGCAAAATTCAGACTTACTGAAACATCAAGCTGATTTGAGAATATTTACCCATGCACAAGCAACAGAAGTTACGAGTGGAAGAATATTTTCTCATACTTGAATTTATTACGACTTACGTTTGATGAGGAGAACCATACGCGTCAAAAGGGTCACTCGATGCATCGTCACACCTCTCTTGATGCTGAGACCAAAAAACACTCAAAGCAGTTTCTAGCTTTAGAGAGAAAGCTTCTGGGCGGAAGTTCTCAGCCCACAAGCGTAAGCGCTCAGCAGGGAAATTAGTCCATAATCTGCTTTCTTCAAACCAAGAAACGGCCTCAACAATTGCTTCAACAGTTTGTTCTGCAAAAAGAACTCCAGTTGGACAAGAGTGACCCTTTGCTAAACAGCTCACAGTATCGAGTAACCCTCCTCTACCTAATCCAATTACTGGTGCGCCTGATGCCATCGCTTCTACAGGGGCTATCCCAAAATCCTCAATTGCTGCATAGACAAAAGCCCTGCATTGGGCCATCAAATCTTGAACCTGAGCATCAGTTTGGTTCCCAAGGAAGCAAACTGATGGACCTGCAAGGCCCTCAAGGTAATCACGCTCAGGACCATCACCAACAACAACCAAAGGCAAATTAAGCCTATTAAAAGCTTCTACAACTAGATCTACTCTTTTGTATGAAACCAGTCTACAAAGGCATAGATATGTATCTTCGCGGGGTGATTCCCACTTAAATCTATTCACATCTACAGGCGGATGAAGGACAGTGGAATCACGTCCCCAAAATTTAGAAATTCTTCTAGCAGTAAAGCGGGAGTTAGCCAACAGTCTATCAACACGAGTTGCAGACAAATGATCCCACTTTCTTAGCTCATGTAAGAGGTATCTTATACATGGACCTAAACCCTTTCGAGCTAAAGAAGAACGTCTTAAGTAAGCATGCATCTGATCCCATGCATAACGAACTGGTGTATGGACATAGCTGACATGCAATTGATCAGGTGAAGTAATAACGCCCTTTGCAACAAGATGGTTACTACTAATAACAAGCTGATATCTACTTACATCTAGCTGTTCAATTGCATATGGTAGTAATGGTAAATATTGTTGTACATGGGTTCTACCAAAAGGAAGATTCTGTATAAATGAAGTATTAATCTTCCGATTAAAGAGCCAAGAGCTTGGAATATCACTTAGGCTATCGACTAAGGAAAATAATTCTGGGGTAATTGATTGTGAATTAAGAGTAGCGTCAATAGATTTAACTACATTTTCGGAGCCTCCTTGAGATCTAGAAGAGAACCATTCATGAACGACAGCTACGTTTTTTGGTAGGCCTAAGTTTTCTTTATATTGCATTCCCAACTAGTGTAAAACAATTAGGTTTCTATTAGTAGAATTAAGTTAAAAGTACTAATAGAAGTAAGTATGTCCAATTAAGGGGGTGACTCGTGAGTGTGGCCGACTAAGGGATAACTTTGGTGATGAGGGTGATAGAAGCAAACGCTATAGTTGCCACAACAAAACCTACACCAAAAATGGTTGCTACTATTCCCGTATTTAGATAGACGGAGACGCTAGCCAATTCGTTCTTGTTAGTCTTAGATGACATCAGTGGAAAGTTCTAATGTCAAAATTATACAATAGAATGGTAGTAAGCATGCAGATTCGAGACATTGACTGGAGATTCACGATGGTTATTAATAGACCTAGAAACGATCAAGAGGTCTTAGGAAAGTATTTGGTAATATGATTGATGTTAATAATTTAAGCTAAGTAGCGTTCAGATGAATAAAGAAAATGAACTGGTATCAATAATTCTTCCATCGTATAATGCAGAATTATACTTATCAGATTCTATAAATTCGATCCTAAAACAGTCATATAAAAACATAGAGTTAGTACTTATTGATGATGGATCAACAGATAAATCTCTTGAAATAGCAGAAAGAATAGCTATATCAGATAAAAGGTTAAAGGTATACGCTAGGGGGCATAATGGGCTTATTGATACTTTAAATTATGGAATAGATAAAAGCAAAGGGGCATTCATAGCAAGAATGGATGCCGACGATATAAGTCATCCTAAAAGGATAGAGTGTCAACTTGATTTGATACGAAAAGAAAGGGCGGATATTGTAGGCTGCAACTACCTTTTAATTGACGAAAAATCTATCATTCGACGTAGATACAAAGTACCAATAAGGCATGAAGATATACTAGTTAGGCTTACTACTTCTGTACCTTTTTGTCACGGAAGTATCATGACAAAGTCAGGCTTATTAAAAGATTATAGATATGGAAGTGGGAATTACAAAGCAGTGGAAGACTACTCATTATGGACAAGCATGGCTGTAGACGGTGTGAAATTTGCTAATTGCAGCGAACAACTATACTACTTAAGAGAGAACACAAAATCACTAACCATTAGCAAGGGATCATTGGTACCTAAAAGTAGATTATGTGTTGCGCTTAATTACATAATCAGGAGCCAGGATCCGTTGATATCATTATGCAATGGGGCAAATATGAGAAGAATACTTACAGGTACAGATTTTTATTTATCTGGTGATTACATACATTTATTGAAAATATTATATAGATATCATTCAAAAAGTCGTCCATACACTTTACTAGTTAATATAACCCTTTATCTAAAATATATTTGTTATGTCCTATATGTAATAATTGATGTTGTCAGGAATAATGCCCTTCAAAAGCGAATTTAAGGGATTTATTAAAGGGGGTTAATAAGCGAAGTAGTTTTACTGTATTCAAAGTTGGCTCTTTATCCATCTCTCAACCGTCATTTGTGGCTGCCAACCAAAAGTTTGTTTCAAACGAGATATATTCGCTAAATTCTCTTTAACTTCTCCGGACCTAGGTGGAATATAGGTGACATTTTTAGATATTAAATGAGCGATTGAATTAATGGAGATATTATCTCCGTTGCCTACATTATAGACTTTACCAAAGGCATTGTTGTCAACATTGGTGAAAGCTGCAAGTAAATTAGCCCTAACAACATCACCAACATAAACAAAATCACGACGTTGGGTTCCATCGCCTACTATTGTCAAAGCTTCTCCTGATAAATGTTGGCGAAGGAAAATTCCAGTTACTGGACAATATTGACCTTGCTTGGGTGCCCTCTCTCCATAAA
The DNA here is from genome assembly GCA_003278365.1 of Prochlorococcus sp. AG-363-M17. Classification (GTDB taxonomy): domain Bacteria; phylum Cyanobacteriota; class Cyanobacteriia; order PCC-6307; family Cyanobiaceae; genus AG-363-P08. The sequence continues at coordinate 10,155 of QCFS01000034.1, forward strand.
CATTAAAGTACCTAAAAATTATAGTTTTCAAATTATAGAGATTGGTATACATAGAGCAAAGTTTCTCGCCTGCTACTTTTGAAACTGAATAGGGATTAAGGCAGTCATCAGGCTGGTTCTCATGGTTTGGGCAGGGATTATTACCGTATCCGGATGAAGTTGAAGAGTAAAGAAGACGTTTTACTGAAAATTTTCTAGATAATTGAAGAACTGTACAGGTACCCAAGACATTGATATTAATGGCTGAAATTGGATCTAAGATAGCAGGCCCAATTCGTGATTCTGCTGCTAGATGAAAAACATAATCTACTCCTTGAAAGTATTCTTCTATTTGAGAATATTGTGTAATATCTGCTTTTATGTTTAAAGCATTTGAATTCCAGTAAAAATCTTCATTATCTGCAAATTCATTGTCAATACATACAACCTCGTGTCCTTCTTGGATTAGGTGGTCAACAATATGTGAGCCGATAAAGCCTGCACCTCCGGTTACTAGGCACTTAGACATAATGAGATAAATTTAATTCAACATATTATAAAGATTATTTTAGTATAAAAGTACGTCTGTTGGTTCATATGTAAATTAATTATTTGACTCTAAGATTGAGTCGAAGATAAGGTTCTTAGTGTGAGTAGTTGAATAGGAGTGATCTCTAGAGATCCACTTAATAGGGATAGGGTGATCCTTGCCTGTATAAGAACCATCAGAATAGTCTGAGCCAAGAAAACGCATATCGAATTTATCAAGATAAGAAAGAAATGTGCTTTCATATTTGTAAGTGATAATATCATCTACATATTGAATGGAGTTAAGAATCTCTTTTCGTTCTTGTAAAGTATGAATTGGTTTTAGTTTGCAATTTCGTTCTAGAGAGGGGTCCTCATGAAGAGCAACAGTAAGGTGATTACAATGGCACTTGGCTTCCTTAAATAAGCGAATATAGCCAGGATGAAGTATATCAAAAGCGCCTGCTATTATTCCTTTCGATAATGGGCATGTTGATTTCCATTCCTCAACATTTATTCCTTTATCATCTATAAATATATCTGCTGTGGGCTTGCTAAACATTTTAAACAATTCATGATACTTAAATCCCCATTCATTTAGTTGTGAACGAGTATGGTCAGTCCAATCAATTCCAGAGGCCATACCTCTTGCTGTGAGAAAAATAATATAATTTCCTTGATTATATAGGAGGTTGATATGATGCTTCATAAAAGGTATAGGTTGTGATTTGAAATAATCGGGTTTACCTGAACTATCATCCGGTGTATAACAAATTGTTCCATCAATATCAAAGCAATATCTCATACTACTCCGTGTAAAAAAATCTGGTGAACACATTCAACGATACCATAGTCACTACTTGGAATGTGATAGTCCCAAAGTGAATTTAAGGAAATGGTTCTAGCCTTATTTGTAGAGCTAAAGCCCGTAAGTATACCATAGGGAATTGATTTATTTTCGCAATAATTAATACAGTTGAGTATGTTGGTAGATTCACCTCCTGAGCTGATGAGAATACATAGAGTTTCAATATCAGCGTAGTACTCTAAGAACTTTTGATAAGCATTATCCATACCAAAGTCATTAATAAGGCATGTCAACATTGATGGGTCGGAAAATACCAGAGATTTCTTATTATGAAATTTTACATAGTCCTGTGAAATATGTGATGCGACTGAATTGCTTCCCCCATTACCTAAAATGATAATTTTATTAAATTTTTCCCAGGCAGTTTTGAAACGCAAAAACTGCTCATCTATATGAGCTCCTTGCAAAGCATTTATATATTCTGAGAAAGGATTAGTCATAATATTGTACCTAGGACTCCATGTGGCTCCGGCATAATCTTAACTGAAGGGAGTGGAATGCTCAAGGAATCTAAGTTAGAGAAAACAAGAAAAAAGCCACCATTACCAGCCCCACAAAGTTTGTGGCTGATTACTGATGGATTAGCAGTCAACTCTTGATCTATATCTTTAATAGTGCTGTTAGCAGTTATTGCGGATGTGGTGTTCTTCTTTTGCTCCCAGGAGATATTAATAAGATCTAAGAATTTGGTATAGTTTCTATTTATAAGTTCAGAATATGCTTGCTCGACTGTATGTAGCAAAGGACGAGAGCGTTCAATATTTTGAGAGACGTCCTTTAATATCTTACGAGAGTTTCTAGTTACACCGGAGAAGACAAGATGAGCGTCATAGTGATGAAATAAATCGGTGGTAAGGAAATCATACTTAACAACATCTTTTTTAAAAAACTCGATACGCTTGAACCCACCTATTCCACATCCATATGGATCCTGAAATCCACAATAAGGATTAAATTTAAGTTCTAATTTATAAGCAAGTTGACAAATTTCAATATCTGTTAAAGGAGTATTATTATAAAGTGAGATTGCTTTTATTAACGATATTATATAGGAAGAAGAAGATGCTAGCCCACT
>QCFS01000035.1 GCA_003278365.1 Prochlorococcus sp. AG-363-M17
TTCAACTTTCTCGTCGAAGAGAACAGCATGTAAGAGGCCACCAGCTCCATAGACCATGGAGAAGATCAAATGGAGAATGGCTATTGTTGCAACACCTGCTCCTGTCCAGACTCCAGCTTCATCGAAGCCAATTCCGATAGAAGCCAGGTGAGCTATGAATATTGAGCTCTGATGCCCCATAGGTACTGAAGGGTCATAGGAGGCAAGCTCAGAAAGAGTTGCTGCACCAGCCGCAAAGGCTATTAATCCTGTATGACCAACATGGGAGGCAATGAATCGGCCAGACCGATTGGTTACATAAGAATTTGCAGCCCACCACCCGTAGGTTGGGTTTGGATTGCCATAGGTCTGCATAACTTAGTAGCGCAAGACGTAAATACCTTGTGAAGACTACAGTCAAATTGCGCTTAAGTGACAATGCTGTTAAACATCCGTGATGCCTTTTGACTCTTTTTCAAAAACTTTTTGGTTGCAATAGGCCCATCTGAAATCGCTAAGTAACTTGGTTGGCATAATCTTCAAGGCTAATTTCGATTATTACTGGGGAACCTTATAACTCAATAGAAAAGGCAGATCTTTTCACTCAGCTGAGCTTTGTAGGCATGTATTGGGACATCTTCATGCTTGAGAGCTCACCACGATCGTCAGAGGAATGGCTTGTAAAAATATTTCTTGGTGAATCTCCTCTAGTAGTTAGAGCGCTTTCAGCTGTTAAGCCAAGCTTATGGCTCTGCTCTTTTTGTAAAGGTTGTCAAATCTATACGCATTTGTTGCCGAGATTGACTAGTGATTATCGGGTCATTGAAATTAATGTAAAATTTTTTAGGCACGGCTATGGCATAGTGTCCGCCTGGCTTATCTATAAGCAAAACCTGCACCAAACTCAATGATCGATTTCACTCATCTTCTTGCGGCATTGCCTCATCCATCAGACCTTGGCCTGATTAAGCCTTCAGGAGGATTCGCTATTTTGCCAGCACTCTGTGGTTTAGGAGCGTTCTTTGGTGCGTCTCAATTCTTCTATTACGCTGATGATTCCAGAAGGGTTGATCCTTGGGCTAAGCGTGACTAATTCTAAGAACGAAAGATAACTTTCTAGATTAAATACTAAGTCAATAAAAAAAGCAGGGCTGGCCCTGCTTTTTTTATTGACTTAGTTATGGGGTCATTTTGCTTTGTAAGCAAATATCTTTATACGGCTCTAAATTATGTGCTTATCAAAAACCCCTAGTTAGAAACCTAAGAAATACTTTCTTAGGGTTTCTATTTTATGTGACTTATGTCAACATAAATATAGTTATTAGTGCATTATGTCTAAGCCTTTATGGCCCAAAGGCTTTAAGTTGAATATTCATGCCCCAGGTACTGGGATCGCTTTAATTCTCTTAGCATTCACTCAGGTACCAGTAGCAATTAAGACTGCAGCAGAGGTAGCTTGCATAGCTGAGGTGTCCAATCAAGTATGGAGAACGACAAAATCACATCGAGGTGTAAATATCAGAGCAGTTAGATTCTGTAATGGAACTATTTAATAGTAATCGTATATCTCTGCCTTTTATGACTTTCTACTCACAGGTCTAAATCCTTTATTTCCTTGTAAATTTTTTGTATTCTATTTTTGTTAACACCCATGTCAGAGACGCCAATCCTTGAGGCTGATCTGATTTGAATTATTCCTCGTCTAGACAATTTCAAGATTTCGAGGTCATCAGGAAAACGAAAAACTAGGCTTCTACATAAACCATGCCAATAATCTTTTGATTCTTCAAGAGTTTCAGTTCTGGGGATTTGGATGGCAATGCTTCTCAGTTTTTTAAAGGCAATGTTCACATCCTTAAAACCCCACTCTACTAACTCACAATTCGTTGAGATTTCACAAGCAGAGAGAGTGCCATCTTTAGTTAGTGGCATATTTGTTAGTAATACTTTCAACAATATAAACTTTACCAATGGATGAGCGTCTTTTTTTCTCTGCTACTGAGCGTAATCGTAAACATATAGCCAAAGTACTTTATCGGTTCCTCCCAAAAATGGGATCTGTTCTAGAGGTTGCAAGTGGAAGTGGAGAACATGCAGTCTACTTTCAAAAGAATTTACCTAATTGCTTATGGCAGGCAAGCGATCCAGATATCCTTCACCGAAGGAGTATAAATGCATGGATTGAATTTGAAGGGTTAAATAATCATATGCCAAAGTCAATTTACTTAGACGTCGAAGATTATCCCTGGCAATTACCATTGAACATATCAACTAATTTAATAGCTATTGTGGCCATCAATCTACTTCATATTTCAAATTGGTCTTGTACAATCTCCCTTTTCAATGCAGCTAAACAATATTTAAATAAAGACTCCTTGCTATTCCTTTACGGCCCTTTTAAAAAAGGAGGTCTCCATACGAGTGAAAGTAATCTTTTGTTTGATCAATCACTAAGATCGAGAAATAGTAACTGGGGTGTAAGGGATTTGAATGAAGTTTCTAATCTTGCAGTTCTTAATGGCTTTATTGATAAGGCAACAGTTGATATGCCAGCAAATAATATGTTGTTGATCTACAAAAAGAGATAATATATAAATAAAGTGATGATTAGTTAAAGCTCAATTCCAAATATTTTTACTTGAAGAATCCAAGTGGGAATGGACCTAGGGTAGTTGTATCATTATTATTATTGTCTTGCTGGCAAGTAATAAGAATTCCTTCTCCAAGTCCATATTCAATTCGTATATATACATCTTTAGTTCTTTGGTTTGCCTTAAGAAAAACAGGTCCTTCATTAGAAGGCTTTTCAACAATATTCATTGGTGGCCAATTGAACATTTTTTCACTTTCCCGAAGGGCGTCTATTGCCTCTTTTATCGAATTTGCCATAATTCCTATAGTAAACCAATCTGCATTGTCCACGTATTTTTTTAGCTCCGCCATTAATTTGCTATGTTCCAATATGTCGAGGTTAGGAGCAGAACGATACTGTTCTAGATCTTTTAATGAACTAATCATTGATTTGATGATTTTTGTTTCCTATAAAAATTTACTACCTTTCTAACTGATTAAGAAAGAACTTGCTAATAATTAGCTTTTCTTTTGATTTCACATTCAAGCACAGCAACTGCATCGGTTGGTAGTCCAAGGAAATAATCAAGAAATCTGTTTCCACATGGTTCAATTGTTGAAATTCCTACAAGTGATGTATTTCCATCTGATTTAAGCCGTCTACCCTTAATCACTTTTTTCGATTTCTTTGCTTTTTCACTAGTGAGTGATGTCTTGACAATTAACGCTGGAAATTTAATTAATGAACCTATGCTAAAGAAAAATCTTGATTCAAAGTCAAATATTACTTCCCCTGTTGAAAAATTAATCGTTCCTTCTAGCTTATCCAGGATCATTATTATTTCTAGTCCAGGAGGAAGTGGAACTCCTAGTATTCTTGTAGTAGTTGTATTTAATGGAGGAATCGAGAATTTCTCTGGATCAAATCGTATTCTCTCTAAACTTCCTAGGATATTTTTTGAAGCATATCCTTCACCACCCCCCCCTCTAGCATTGTATTGAAACTTTGGGTAGGAGCCTATTGATAGGATGCAGCCTTGAAGGCTATTGAGTTCGATAAAATTCACAAGGTTATTGACTTTAATTTGCTAGACTTTATACAGTAGACGAGTAAGCTAATTATCTAGTAACCTTTCGAGATTAATATAAGAAAATATATATATCAATCATTTACACTTTGGATCTATTCTACAGATTTTATTAAACTTTAGAACTTCGTTTCTTTGACCAGATTAAAAATAATCTAATGCTTTAAAAATAGTATAGAGTTGTTGCTTATAATACCTCTGTGATCTAGAAATAAAAAGGACTATAAACTCCTTGAAAAATGAGATTCCAGCGATTAATCTTGTTGTTCTTTACTTTAGGCTCCATTTCCTGCACAAATTCAGATATGTCTACAAAGACTGATCCTGTAAAATCCACCCAAGACAACTCTGCGATAAATTCAAAAGTAAGAACACAGCTAGACAGAATTGAGAAGCTTCTAGAAAATGGAGACATAAAAAAGGCCTGCGAACTTAATGTCTCTATTTCAAAGGATACTATAAGCTACAAGAAGCTATCACCTGAATTAATTAATTCTCTTCAGAAAGTTAAGGTCAAATGTGCTAGTTTAATGATATCCATTGGAGCAAATTAGTTAACACTAGCTATATTTCTAGTTTACTTCCATCTTATTTTGTCAGGATTCTTCTTCTCAATTCTCTTTAATAGTAATATTATTAAGATAATACTAAGTGGACCCACGATCAATACTACGTCAATAAATAACCTCAAGGATGAATCTAATGTAGAAAAAACAATGTATGCCACCTAACTATACTCTCCAGGAACATCATTTTTCTTGACTGTCACTTTCCCAACCTTCTTACCTGAGAATCTAAGTAATTCGTCACCTGAAAATTCATATCCAAGGCTTAATGCAATCCTTGCTATGTCATCAGCAGTAGATGAAGACAGGACTTTCTTCTTGAGCTCAGAATCTGACTGCATTTTTTGTAGAAATCCCTTTAGATCATCTAAAGCCATAACTATCTTGTTAGATGTTCTATTCTATTGCCTTTTTATATCGTCGAAATATTAGCTTAATAACTAGAAAGAGTACTTTAAAATTCTATTTCTTTTTAAACCAGACTTTTACTTTGGCTCCACCAATTGATTGAGAGTGTGAGAACTCAATCTTCCCCCCATTATCATCTATAACCCTTTGAACTATTAATAAGCCTAGGCCCATTCCTCCAGTAGTGGAATTATATCTAGTTAGTCCTTGATGAAAACGTGAGTCGAAACCTAAACCACTATCTTCAATCTCTAAATATATGTAATCCTTCTGATGATTACAATGTATACGAATAACGCCATGCTCTCCAGCGGCCTTGCTCGCATTCGATATCAGATTACGGATTGCGGATTGCAATTGAATTTGACCTGCACTTATTTCAGGAAGAGCTTTCTCAATATTGATTGTTAAGTCTTGATCAAGTCGATCTAGTTCATGTCGAAGTTGAGCGTATGCCTGTGTTATCGCCTCCTCTAAAACTGCACCATTTGTATCCCGAATTCCAGAAAGGGTTAAATCTTTTATAGAACGTGTACTTAATATGGCATTACCTACTTCTTTAAGGCCAAGTTCTGCTTCCTTTCTGATTTCTTGGTCTGTATACCTTGCTTTGCTTGAGTTCGGAGATATGTTTTTGAAATGACCCACCAATCTTTCAAGTCTCAACTGAATAAGTATTAATGGTTGTCCAATCTCATGTATAACAGCTCCTGCCGAATCTGCTGCCAGGCTTGATTGAACCAATCGTCTTTCTTGCCTAATAGCTTTTCCTGACAACTGTAAAATTAACCCTAGAGTCCCCATAGCAACCAGCATCCAGGAAAAGGTGGATAAAACTCTTAGATCTTGAAGACTGCTAAGGATTTCGGGTGTTATGTCAATTCTTTCAAGTAGCAAACGTTCTAAAATTACTCCACTAGTTAGAAGACATATAAGAGCAATAAGAGGATTAAATAAATACCTTTTTCTTTCTTTCCAAATTGCCTTTTTAATGGGCAATAGCAGCAAGAGAAAAGGAAGGAAAAGCATAGAACCTAGAGAATCCCCAATCCACCAGAATAGAGTGCTCCTAATTGTTTTTTCTATAACTACAATTGAATCATCTTGAAGTAGCTTGTAAAGAAAAAATGTGAAAGCTGCAGGCCAATTGCCTAGAGGGCCAATCCAAAGAAGAAAAGGAAGAAGCCTGGATATTCTTGTTAGGTTGTCATTCAATAAGTTTTGGCGATATACAACTGTCCTTACAAGACCTGCTTGCGCAGCAGCGGAAATGGCTATGGGAATCATGAATGGTTGGACGGCACAACCTTTATTGGGATCACAGGCTGTGCCTAGAAGGTTTCCTATTGCAAGACCTGGCAATATCGACCAACCATGTGTTATTGCTAATGCATTAGCTAGCCCTGATGCTGGCCAAAATGTTATTGCGGATGACTCCCAACCAAAGCAAGCTTTTGCGAACATTGACAGTAAAAAATACCCCATTATTCCAATGAGGGTATTTCTAAGGTTTACAAACAAATTTTTTTGCAAACCTTGCATATTCATATAGGTAGATTTCGGGCGAGTGTGATTAGTGCTGATCCCTTTACTCCTAACTTTTTTGTGATTTGTCGTCTATGGGTTTGAGCTGTTGCGAAGCTAATTTGCAACCTTTTAGCTATTTCTGCAGTATCGGAACCTTCCCCCATAAGTCGTAAGAATTGCATTTGTCTTGGGGTAAGAACTGTTAGATCAGGAAGGTTCCTATCAAGTTTTCTCGAGATCTCCCAGATTGCATCTCTTAAAGGACCTAACCCATCAGCTTTATTTACCAGGGCATGCACATGCATTAGAAGATGAGCTGGAATGGAGTATTGGTCTGCTTGGGCAGTAAGTATCAGAATATTGGCATTGGTATTTGTGCTGACATACTCTTCTGCAATCTCAATGCCAGATCCATCCGGCAGCAGGAGATCTAGTAATAGGAAATCTGGTTTTTTACTCAACAAGATATCTCTAGCCTTTTTTATTGTGGAGGCCCTTCTAATGGTTGTTTCTGGAACGTTTATTTGATTTGCAACCTCTTGACTAAGAAAATCTAATAGGATTGGATCATCTTCGACAATGAGTACATCCATTACTCCCAGATAGATCTTTCTTGACAGTACATGCAAAGTTCATCACGCGCATAGGCTTAAGAAGTTATTAAGAAATTGCCCCCTGCACCTACCCTCGCCTATAAGGGATAGGTGCTATACCCATCAAGGTGTATAGAGATTCCGGCCTGAGGGGATTCTTTGATGGCTTATTTTCGGTACTTAAGTCAAACAGACAATGACTGCCTTCTAAGTGCTTTCACTCACTTGCTGGAAGATGCCGGACTCAATGTATGTTCAGAATGCAGTAACAAGTCACAAATTTTTGCAGAGGAAATAACCAGTAATGGAGACTACAAGTCAAAAGTAAAAGTACTCATATCATGGAGCAATAAGCAGCTTAAGCAATGTTTTGTTGAGGTAAGGAGCGATGAGCCACATTTAAAGAATGGTACCCGATGCGAAGAGATAGCGAATCATTTAAATACTCTCATCCCTCCAAAGCTTATCCCTAGTAAGCCGATTCAACCAAGTTCTAGAAATTCCAATTAGTAGTTTAGTCGATATTTATTAATATTTAACCAAATCTTTCCTTAACAGACTCTCAAAGATCGCTATTATCTCGTAAATTAAGATACTAATGATTTACCTAATATCCTGAGTAATTTAATTAAAAGGATTTCATGAAGTCGATCGAAGTTAATTCATATTTACTACATATTCCCTTTAAGGCAAGCCTTGCAAGTAATGATAAGACTTTTCTAAAGCCTATTCCTCATGTCTTGCCTAGGTGTTAAAACTGTATGGTACCGCTCTTTGTTTTGCCTGACGACTTGGTCCTTTTTGGGGCTTTCTAATTACAATTGGTCTTACGAAGGGATCTCTCTCAGATATAAATCAACCTCATTGTACTCTCTATAAATGCAATCATCACTAACAATTGTACTTACCCTGAAAGGTAGGCCGCTACATACCCTTAGATGGCTCTATTATGCAAACAATATTTCATTACCTTTTCCTGTAATAATAGCGGATGGTGATGTTAATCCTGTAATAGAAGATTTGTTGGCCGATCCCACGACTTTCCCGAATTTAAAGTACCAATATTTAAAGTATAATGACGTTGATATCCCTGCATATTATTTCAAATGTTTTGATGTTCTTGATAAAGTTGATACACCATATGTATTGATGTCTGACAATGATGATTTTGTTATCCCTTCAGGAGTGCAAAAAGATATTAGCTTCTTAGATGATAATCCAGACTATATATGTTCCGGTGGAAGGATACCAGGATTTTCTCTTTTATCAAACCCAATCAACCTTCTTGATAGTGTAACTGGATCTATATCTAAATATTCTTCTAGGTATGCTCCAAACCCACTCTATGACTGTCGATCTTTCTCACATGATTTACCCTCAAAGCGAATATTAGAACAACTCCTTAAACCATTGTCTGTTCATTATTTTGCCTATAGGACTAAATATTTGAGAAGTATATATAAAGAACTCCAAACCTTTAACCCTAGTTTTATGTTTTGCGAACTTTTTACTATGATTCGGACTACATCACTAGGTAAAGTTCACTCAAGTCCTTGCCATATTTCATACATTAGGCAACAGGCTAGCTCTTCACAGATAGGTTATTCAGATGATTTAGTACACGAGATGATCAGTTCTAATCTATCATTTTACTTTGACCAAATGGTTAATCCGATTGCCAATGAACTATCGCTCTCTGAGAAGAGAAACCCTAAGGAACTTTACAATAAATTTTACCAAGCATACCTTCAACAATTAAGAGTGATACTTGCCAATAGGCTTTTAAGATATAGATTTAAGAGATTGTTTAAGATAAAGCAAGCTTATCTATCTTTTAGAACTAAAATCATAAATCTTTTCAATTTAAATAATAGAAAAAGTACTGTCAATACATTAGTGAAAATGTTAGAATCATACAACCCAGAATTTAATCTTTTCAAAAGTCAGATTTATGAACTTAAAAATATGTCTAGTGTACTAGAGAGTAAGAAATTAGAACACTTTATTTCAATTAATTCCAATAATCTTCTTGACTAATTTTCAGATTGTTTATCTAGTTGTTTGGTTACAAAACTTAAGTGATATACGTTATGAGATAGATTTTTTTGGTATATATTTAATATAATACCAATCTACGCTAGATATACCTACTCATGAAATTTTACAATGATAAGACAGTACTTATTACAGGTGCATCTGGCTATATTGCCACAGCTCTAATAGAAGAGCTTGTAAAATGCTCAAATAACATAATTCGTGTTTCTAGGTCTAAACTTAACCGTAAGGAAAAATGTAAGGATATCCAGGGTGATATTTCCAAAAAGGAAATATGGTATCAACTTTTACCTGATGTTGATATTATCTTTCATCTTGCGGCTCAAACAAGCTTTTATAAGGCTGCGGATAACCCCGAAGAAGACTTTATAAGTAACTTTATTCCAATCAAAAACATATTAGAGGCGAGTATTGATATTGGTAATAGCCCTTTTATAGTTTTTTCTGGGTCTGCGACTCAAGTAGGACTCCCTAGTAGTTTGCCAGTTAACGAATCTCATCGCGACGAACCTCTTACTTTTTATGATTTACATAAGCTACTATCCGAACAGCTACTAGAAGGATATATCAGGCAGGGTTTAGCAAGAGGTACCACACTTCGACTTGCAAATATCTATGGACCTGGTACTAACTCTAGTTCTAAAGATAGAGGTATCTTGAATAGGATGGTTTCTCGTGGTTTGAAGGGTGAGGCGATTACTATTTATGGAGATGGCTCGCCAATTAGGGATTATCTTTTCATTAGCGATCTTGTTTACGCACTTCTTGCGGCAGGGGAAAACCAATCACTTTTAAATGGAAAACACTTTGTCATTGGATACGGAGAAGGTATCAGTATATTCAATGCCTTCCATTTAGTTGCCAAACGGATTCTAGAAATCAAGGGTCTAAATGTTGACATTGTCTCAATACAAAACCCAGAGGGGCTTTCATCGATAGAGAGCAGAGATTTTGTAGCGGATAACTCATCCTTTCGAAGCCTCACAAAGTGGAGCCCCACTGTAAATCTTAGTAATGGAATAGATAAGATTATTTCCTCTATGACGCTATGACGCTATGACATGGCTATAATGTAGTTTCCGAAATATGAATGATAATTAGATCTATAAAACATAGATAAGAAAACATGACGATTGATTATAAATTCTATAGAGCTCTTAAATGATTTAATTACAACTTTGCACTTAACCTATGATGTCTAATATAGTAAACCTCAACTTCCCCCAGCAAAGTAGAAAGAAATAGCTTATTTATTTATCTGAATATAACTAATTGATTAGTTTAGTTAGTAACATTGTTCTCTAATAGGCTTAGTCGATTATACTTCTATGTGTAGAACACCAGGCCATCAATCTAGGCTTACCCCTTAAAACAATTTTTCATGCTTAACTTCACGTCCATACTTCTTTCAACCTTACTTTTTTTTGGAAATCTAGAACCAGCATATAATATTGCTAGTAATAACGAACTCCCTGAATGTGTCGTTGTTACTCACTGTGTTCGAGAAAGTTGGAGAACAAAGGATGTTGAAAGTGTATTCAAGAAGGTAGAACAGATTATCAATAATACACCTAGAACTAAAATTGTTCGGAAGGAAAACAATTTTATCCATGCAGAAGCTAAAACAAAATGGCTTAAATATACTGATGACTTATTGATTAAAGCAATTCCTGACAAAGGAATTGTTCAGGTTCGGTCCGAATCAAGGGTTGGCATTGGAGATAATGGTGTAAATCGAAAACGAATAAATAATATAGCTTATAGATTAATGACTAATCAAACACTATTCCAAGTTTCCGATGAAAAAAAATCAGTTGTAAGTATAAATGAATATTTTGAGCAGTAAAGTATACTTTTTTTGTATTGATCAATTTATCCTTATATGTACCATTTCTGCTTTGATCTAGATTCAAATTGTCTCTCGTGTCTTCTCTCTTAAATTCAATTTGGTCACACTTGTCAAACTTGCCATTTACAAATGTATAATATATATTATTCATTCTCCCGATTAAATCTCTTTATCAACTCTACACGTTTAAATAAATCATGACCATGAAATTATCAAGTTTTATAAGGACATCTTTTATAGCATTATTTGCTGTGGCTTCTTATTCATCTATGTCGATATTCACTGCACGTAGATGTACCAGGTCTCCTCACAGGCTCTGCTCTTTAACACAACCTCTTACTTCTCCTGGCTTTAGTTTGTTAGAACAGTCATTAAACGCAAAAAGATTTCTCTATAACCTCTATACATTTGGTGAGGTAACTTTAACTGGCCTCCATTCAAAGTCTCCTGGCTCTACAGAAAAGCGTTTTCTTGAACTTCCACCAGGCTTCAAGTTTAATTATTTGCCTTCAACTCGTCCAAATGCTGGCTTTTTAATTCTTTCTACTGCAGATCCTGATCAATCAGCTGACCCATCTGTTGAGATATGGGATCTTAACTTACAAACTAAAATCCATAAGTATCAGTTTAACCTCGATAATATACAACTTTCTTCTAATAATTTGCTACCCGATATTAATACTAGATTTCGTCACCCTTTATTGTTAGATGATGGATCCCTTTTAGTCGTAATAGAAGGTGATGGCCTGATCAAGTTTGACCAATGTGGCAAATACTTGAAGCATAATTCCCAAATATCTTTCCACCATAGTATAGAAATTGATATAGACGGAAAGATTTATGTTCCTTCTCGACGGGCTAATAGTGATTTGGATTCTAACTTCTACCCTATGGGGTTTAGGTATGAAGGCTTCTCTGTTCTTGATAAGGACTTAAACATAATTCAGTCATATTGGCTTCCTGATATTTATAAGGATAATGGTCTTATCGCAGATATATATGGCAAGTCACTTCCTCCCCTAGATCCC
>QCFS01000036.1 GCA_003278365.1 Prochlorococcus sp. AG-363-M17
TGAGGCCGTTAGTCGTCATGGTCCTTGGCGTGGAGGATGGCTCACTCTTCGAAGATTGTCTAGATGCCATCCCTTTACTCCTTGTTCGTGTGACCCAGTGCCAGATTAATGAGATCTTTGAAACTGCTTCTTTACGGTCGAAAGGGTTGTTGCCTATGTGAAGGCCTAGAGGAAAAACTTCGAGATCTGCGACTCTATGAATGCAATCCGCCATTGGAGTTGGACGTTGTAGATATTGATAATGCGTCAACCCAACCTGCACTGAGGGCCAAATATGACTATTTAGTACCTGTTTTAGCTTTGCACGAAAAAAATGGGATTGAGCTGGCTGTTTTGCCTCGTGTCTCTCCAAGGTTGAAAGGAGAAGGGTTGCTGGTTTGGTTGCAACAAGCTTGCATGAGGGGACTTAGTTCCGATTAGAGCTTCGTCTTCTTGAAGAGATCGATGACTCATTCCATCCATTCCTTATTGAGAGAAGTTGGCTTGCCTATACCTCCTGGACTCGCAAACTCTTTAGTGAGAAGTGTTTCATGTGATTCCAGGGATGTACAGGTAGGTGGCTTGTTCCTTGGTTTGCCTGGTCAAAAGGTTGATGGAGGAGTCTTCTGGAAAGAGGCTCTTGCAGCTGGTGCTGTAGGGGCATTGATTAGCTCATCTGCAGCAAGAAGTAATAAACCTTCTAATGACGATCCTGTTGTCGTTTCCCCAGACCCACTTGAACAATGGGCAGGCGAACTGGCGTCAGCTTTCTGGGGGAATCCATCCAAGTGCTTCCCTTTAATAGGAGTCACTGGAACAAATGGAAAAACAACTGTTAGTTATTTAATTGAACATCTCAGTAGTGCTGTAGGGATGCAGCCAGCTCTTTTTGGAACTCTTGTGAATCGTTGGCCGGGGCATAGCGAGACTGCAAAAAACACAACTGCCTTTGCAGATGTTCTTCAGGCAAATCTTGCGCATGCTTTAGATGATGGTGCTCAATTGGGAGTAATGGAAGTTAGTTCTCATTCGTTGGCACAACATAGAGTTGCAGGGACAAATTTTTCAGGAGCTGTCTTTACAAACCTTACGCAAGATCATTTGGATTATCATTTTTCGATGGATTCCTATTTTTTGGCTAAATCAAGACTATTTAATCCACCTCTCCTGCAAGCAGGCAATAATCGTGCTGTTGTTAATATAGATAATATATGGGGGGAAAGACTTGCTAGATCTTTAGGGGATAGGTGTTGGAGAAGTTCTCTAAATGATCATAAAAAGTATGAACGAGATGTAGAGCTGACTATTAAAGATATAGAAGTCAAAGATCATAGATATGTAAGTGGAATATTAATCAGTCCATTAGGTGAAGGATCCTTTCAGTCACCTTTGTTAGGAAGTTTTAATTTAATGAACCTACTCCAGTCAGTTGGTATATTGCTTCAGCTAGGCTTCCCATTGGATTTACTTTTGAAAGCAATTTCAAGCTTCCCAGGTGTACCTGGAAGAATGGAAATGATACGTACGGATATCAACTTCACCGAAAAAAAACCTACGGTTTTGGTTGATTATGCGCATACTCCCGATGGATTGAAAAATGCTTTGCTTGCAATAAAGCCTTTGGTGAAAGGTGATTTGGTTTGTGTGTTTGGTTGTGGTGGTGACAGAGATCAGCTAAAGAGACCTTTAATGGGTTCTATTGCAGCAGAGTTTGCAGATAAAATTGTTTTGACATCAGACAACCCGAGAACCGAAGACCCTAATGAAATCCTTCAAGATGTGTTACGTGGAATCCCTGATAGCAAAGATACTGTGATTCAGGAAGATCGAGAGATGGCTATTTGCACAGCGATATCAAATGCTTCTCCTAATGACTTTATCTTGATTGCAGGTAAGGGGCATGAAGATTATCAAATCATAGGTACACAAAGGAATCAGTTTGATGACCGTATAGTTGCAAGGATTGCACTCGAATCAAGATTTAGTAGAAGTTAGCTTAATAGATAACTTACAATTTTAATAAGTTAAGTTCTTCTGAAAGTAATCGTATCTCTTCGTTGGTTGTGGTTATATGAATACATGCTCTGAGACAGTTGGGATATTCAAGATCTCTTATCCATATACCTTTCTCTCCAAGTTTACTAACTATTTTTTTTGTTGAAGCACCTTTCCTGTGAGTAAAGCTTACTATCCCTGTAGGAGGTAAGGTTTTTAATGTAGGTGTGAAAAGGTCGGAATTTCTAAGTGCAATCCAAAGCAATTTACTTTTGCTTTGGATAATCTCTATTTGTTGGTTTGTTGGATTGATATACCCTAGTAACTCTAGAGAAGACCTTAATCCTGCTAAAAGAGGGATACATGATGTGGCTAGTTCAAACTTCCTGGCATCATGATAGAAAACATCGTTTGTGTCTTTTAAGTTAAATTCTTCATTCTTGATGCTTCTCCACCCTATAAGAGTAGGAGAAGAATCTTCTATTACTCTTTTTGATAGACATACCCCTCCTAACCCCTCTGGTCCGCATGCCCATTTGTGTCCAGTGAATGCGTAAATATCTGCTATAGAAGCTTCTTTTGAAACGGAAATTTGGCCAAAACTTTGTGCAGCGTCAACTAAAAAGTATGGTTTTTTATTGTGAATGGATAACCTTTCGGCTAATTTGCATATAGGCATCACTTGGCCAGTATTCCACAGGATATGTGAAAGTACAACCAGACGAGTTTTAGAAGTAAGTGACTTTTCTACTGACTCAATAACAGCATCTTCTATTCCTAAATAATCTCCTACCTCGCTACCTGCTATATCTTGAACTTTAAAGGTTTTGATTTTAAGCTTTCTCCTTTTAGCTAATTCATAACAGGCTGCAAGAATGCCTGGATGTTCACAATCACTTATCAATATTTCTTCTTCTTCTAAAAATGGCAAACCCCAGAGTGGCAATACACAACCAGCGGTCACATTTTCGGTGAGAGCAATTCTTGCAGGATTTACTCCGCATATCTGCGCTAAGAGTTGTTTTGTTTGAAGGATTTCTTTGGCCATAAATGACCATATGTCACTTGTAAATGGACCAAGCTCTTGAATAGTCTCCCAACTTTTTATAATTGCTTTTAATGATGGATTTGGGAGAGGTCCTTGCCCTCCATAGTTGAAGTAAACCTTGTTGCCAAGAGCAGGCATAAGGTTTCGGAGCACTGTATTCTTCTTGTGATCAGCAACCAAGGTGAATCTCAATAATCTATATAACTTACTCTAAAATTAGATTTTAAATCTGAAGTCTTTTTATTAGATTCTTTCAGCTATTTTCTGGTTTTCCTACTTTGATTTAAAATAAAACTAGCTATGAGACCTATGCAAATTAGAGGAAAAAGAGCTCTTAGTAATCCTATTGCGAGTAAGGCTGTGATGCCGATCCCCCCAAAAAGAACCCATTTAGGTAAGTAGCTAACAGCTTGGTCTCCTGAGCGACTAGATGGATGGATAATCTCTGGATCAATAGACTTTTTGGATTGCTTATTCGAATAGTCTTTCATTGATTTACCCTTCTCTCCTAAGATTTTAGTCTATTTAGTTTATTTGAATAGGAAGTTTCTTTTTAAGGTGCACTTGATTATTTTAATCTTGGAGGGATCCTTGAAGTACATAATCTTTTTGTTAGGTCTTAGGATATGGCGCATAATTCTCAGGTCCCTCAAAATCCTTGGTTTTCGACAGCCGAACTTTTAGAGTATTTAGGAATTTCTAGAAAGGAGTTAGATGAGAGTAGTGGTTTGTTTGATGAGGGAGTCCATTTCATTAGGGAGTTCCCTGAAGACCCTGAAAGTAGATTGCTATGGAGGTTAGATAGAGTAAATGATTTGCTCTGTATATCTGTACCTCCTCTAGAGAAGGAAGCCATGCTAAATGCATTGTCTAATAAAATAACTTGTCGAGATTAGCTGGAGTTAAGCCTACTTTTGATTTTGTGCAAAAAACTGATCCAACCACACGTGCTGATTTAAAAAGTTTGTCTGACTTTAAACCGCAAACTTATTGGCGTTTTTAATCGTTGTTAGTTTTTGTAGATGCTCATCCCAAAGAATATATTCAAAGCAGTCTGGAATATCAGTGAGCTTTAGCCTTTGAGCATCTAATAGAAGGTCTTTATTGAATAGATGACAACTCTTTAAGTTGTAATTTGGAATTCTTTCACATAAATGATGAATACTATGGAAAGATATATCGGCAAAAAACCAATTAAGCCATGCGGGTACTTCTAGATTGCTACTCCCTTCGACTGCTCCCTTTAGATAACTCCAATCTTGACTATTATGAGCATATGAATCTTTGAAGTTGTGTTGAATAAAGAAAACACAGATAAAAATAGCCGCTGATATTGTCATTATAATTGAGTAGTAGCTCCAGAATAATTTTGGACCAATCCAATTGCACATAAGCACCCAAGTGCTAATTACTAAGAAATTGTTACCAATCAGATCAGCAAGCTCTCCATATGTATACCAAAATGAAGACTTATGATTTCCAATCTTTCTTCCTATTAATAATAAACTTTTCGGGCCTTCGTTCAAAAAGTCTTTGACAAAACTAACAGAGAAATCTTTAATAAATTCTCCAATCCCTAGGATTAGGGTCAGTCTAGGTTTAATTATCAGGTAAAAAAAACCTCCAGGAAAGAGCATCAATGGGTGTCTGCTGATCGAGTAGATTTTTTTGTTGGTTCTAGAGAGATTTTTATAATCAGTGAGTGTTATTAAAGCTGATGGACCTCTGTATAGCTGCCAATTCCCATTGTGCTTGTGGTGATAGGCGTGGCCTCTTGACCATGGATGTTGAGGTATTGCATTTAGAACACCTAGTAAAAAACCAACAACTTTATTTAGCCATTGAGATCTAAAAAGAGACCCGTGACCACAGTCATGCATTAGAGAGAAGCTGCGTGAGGATAAAAGTACTAGAAGAAATATTGAAGGAATTATGGTTATAGCTTTTAGCGGGGTTGACAAAGTTGAATTGGTTATTCCAATCAAGAAAATCCAAATTCCAGCAATAGGTCCAATCGTTGTACCAACTTGCCAGAACCCTCTTAGGTTGCTTCTTTCTAAAAAAGGGGATATTACAAAATCCGACCTCCTTAAAGGCCTGTCAGGGATTTCTTTATTTGAGATTGAGTCTTTAGAAAAAATAGTAATACTCTTTGGAGTGTTAGTTAATTTGACATATCAAGAGTCTAGACCCCTAGTTTCAATTCCAAGAAAAGGCACATATGCCTTACATCTTTAGAGAACTTGAATTACTTCGCTAACTTCGGGGATGGTTTCCTTTAGCTTGCGTTCTATTCCCATTTTCAGGGTCATTGTGCTGCTTGGACAGCTTCCGCAGGCTCCTTGCAGTCGGACTTTTACTATTGGTCCATCGATTTCGGCGATTTCGACATTCCCTCCATCTGCCATAAGGAATGGTCTTAGTTCATCTAGTACCGTTTCAACATTTTCAGTTGTCAGTGCAAGGGTTTCCATACTCAAAGTTGTTTCTAATAGTCGAATACTTTAAAGCTTAATTTAATTGACCCATAATCTGTCGATAGGGATTCAAGGAAGTTTTGGTTTCTTCAAGCTTTGTCGGATCAGATAGCAGCCG
The DNA here is from genome assembly GCA_003278365.1 of Prochlorococcus sp. AG-363-M17. Taxonomy (GTDB): domain Bacteria; phylum Cyanobacteriota; class Cyanobacteriia; order PCC-6307; family Cyanobiaceae; genus AG-363-P08. Next base: position 5,618 of record QCFS01000036.1, read on the forward strand.
TTTTGATGCGGTTTTGGTTGGTGCGGGCATAATGAGCGCGACGTTAGCTGCTTTGCTGCACGAGCTGGATCCATCTCTTCGATTATTGGTAGTAGAGCGCCTTGAAGCACCAGCATTAGAGAGTAGTTTTGCCCTAAATAATGCTGGGACTGGTCATGCTGCAAATTGCGAACTGAATTACACGCCCATTGGTTCTGATGGAACATTGGACGTAAAGAAGGCTCTTTCTATAAATATTGCTTTTGAGCGAAGTTTGGAGTTCTGGGCTTCTTTGGCTGACAAAGGAAAGCTTGACCCTAATCAATTCCTTCATCTTGTTCCTCATATCAGTTTTGTTTCTGGGAATGAGAATGTGGACTTTTTGAGATATCGCTTTGAAAAGCTTTCTCTTTTGAAGTCCTTCTCTTTAATGCAATGGAGCCAGGACTCTGCAGTGCTGGCTGATTGGATGCCGCTTGTTATGGAAGGGCGGGATTCTTCCCAAGTTGTTGCTGCAACAAGAGTTGAACGTGGTACGGATGTCGATTTTGGCTCTTTAACGACTGCTTATTTGGCGAATCTGCTGGCAAGTGGGGTTCTTGATTTGAGGTTCGATACAGAGGTGGTCAATCTTTTGAAATGCAATAAAAACTTTTGGGAAGTAGAGCTTGAGGACCGTTCTGGGCGTCATTCTGTTCAAACCCCTTTTGTCTTCATTGGCGCTGGTGGTGGTGCTTTGCCACTCCTTCAATCATCAGGAGTCTCTGAAGCTGCAAATTACGCAGGATTTCCTGTTAGCGGTCAATGGCTTGTCTGTTCTGATCCATCTTTAAGTCAAAGGCATTTTGGGAAGGTTTATGGAAAGGCAAAGCTTGGTGCTCCACCAATGTCAGTTCCTCATCTAGATAGTCGATGGATCAATGGATCAAGGTCGCTTCTTTTTGGACCTTATGCTGGCTATACAACTAAATTCTTAAAGTATGGATCAAATTGGGATTTGATTAACTCCCTTCGATTAAAGAATTTAAATAGTACTTTCGCTGTTGGGCTCGAGAATCTTGACTTAGTTAAATATTTAATTAGACAAGTGAGGCAGACGCATTCTGATCGTGTAGAGAGCCTTAGAGAGTTTTTTCCGGAGGTCAATGCTAAGGATTGGAACTTGGAAGTTGCCGGTCAGAGAGTTCAGATCATCAAGCGAACAGATCGAGGAGGTGTTTTGCAAATGGGGACGGAGGTGGTTTCGGCCAAAGATGGATCTTTGGCGGCCCTTTTAGGGGCTTCTCCTGGAGCTAGTACTGCAGTGGAAATAATGTTGGAAGTCCTCCGAAGATGCTGGTCAGATCGAATGGCATCCGATGCCTGGCAGTACAGGCTTCTGGAATTATTGCCTAGTTATGGGAAAGATCCAATTTCTGATGGCAATGTTTTGAACAAAATGCGTATGCGCAGTGATGCTTTGCTTTCGCCTATGCATAAGAATTAGTCTCAAGCATGCATAGATAGATCAACAAACTCTCTAAGATCTTGTAATTAATTCAATATGCCTAGCTCTTAATTACCTCAGCTAATGACCGACGTACCAGTTTCTCGCTTGAGAAACTTCTGCATTATTGCCCATATTGACCATGGCAAGTCAACTCTTGCCGACAGGTTGCTACAGGAAACTGGCACTGTTGCCGGAAGGGATATGCAAGAACAGTTTCTGGACAATATGGATCTCGAACGTGAACGTGGAATCACAATTAAGCTTCAAGCGGCAAGGATGGATTACACCTGTGCTGACGGAGAAGACTATGTTCTTAATTTAATCGATACGCCAGGTCATGTTGACTTCTCTTATGAAGTCAGCAGGTCTTTACAAGCCTGTGAAGGGGCATTGCTAGTTGTAGATGCAAGCCAAGGAGTTGAGGCCCAAACATTGGCCAATGTTTATTTGGCGCTAGAGAATGATTTGGAAATTATTCCGGTTTTAAATAAGATTGATTTACCAGGTGCAGACCCGGAGAGAATTAAAGAAGAGATAGAGGCAATTATTGGATTAGATACTTCCAATGCTATTAGTTGTTCTGCGAAGACTGGTTTGGGAGTATCGGATATTCTTCAGGCTGTAGTTGAAAGAGTTTCTCCACCTAAGGATGCAAACGATCAAGCAACAAGAGCTCTAATTTTTGACTCCTATTATGATCCTTATAGAGGTGTAATAGTTTACTTTCGTGTGATTAGTGGACGAATAAACATTAAAGATAAAGTCCTTTTAATGGCAAGTAAAAAGAGTTATGAGCTTGATGAGATAGGTGTTATGGCCCCTAATCAGTGCAAAGTTGATGAACTACATTCCGGTGAGGTTGGTTACCTTGCGGCATCTATTAAGGCTGTTTCAGACGCCCGTGTTGGAGATACGATCACTCTTCTTAGTACTCCTGCAGATGAGCCATTGCCTGGATATACAGAGGCAAAGCCAATGGTTTTCTGCGGTTTGTTTCCTACTGATGCCGATCAATATCCTGATTTAAGAGAGGCATTGGATAAGTTACAGCTTTCAGATGCTGCCTTGAAATATGAACCAGAGACAAGTAGTGCGATGGGATTTGGTTTTCGATGTGGTTTTTTAGGACTATTACATATGGAGATTGTTCAAGAGCGTTTGGAGAGAGAGTATGACCTTGATTTAATCGTTACAGCGCCTTCTGTTATTTATAAAGTGAATATGCTTGATGGAAGTGAAATTATGGTTGATAACCCAGCAATACTTCCAGATCCCCAAAAAAGAGATTCAATTGAAGAGCCCTATGTTCGACTAGAAATATATTCACCTAATGATTTCAATGGAACACTTATGTCTCTTTGCCAAGAGAGGAGGGGAGACTTTATTGATATGAAATATATAACTACTGAGAGAGTTACATTAGTCTACGAATTACCCTTGGCAGAGGTTGTTACTGACTTTTTTGATCAGATGAAAAGCCGGACCAAAGGTTATGCTTCTATGGAATATCATTTAATTGGGTATAAAAAAAATGAACTGGTTAGACTAGATGTACTGATTAACTCTGAGAGAGCTGACCCTTTAACTACAATTGTGCATCGTGAAAAAGCTTATTCAGTAGGGAAAGGATTAGTTGAAAAACTTAAAGAACTAATACCCAGACAACAGTTTAAAATTCCTCTTCAGGCTTCTATTGGAAGTAGAATAATTGCTAGTGAGAGTATAAGCGCGATGCGCAAAGATGTTCTTGCTAAGTGTTATGGTGGAGACATCTCAAGAAAGAAAAAACTTCTTAAGAAGCAAGCCAAAGGTAAGAAGCGCATGAAGGCAATGGGTAAGGTAGATGTTCCGCAGGAAGCTTTTATGGCGGTTCTTAAGCTTAATGAGTAGTGCAGATTCTTTTGAAAGTAGCTGCTAATAACGCTTGCACTAGTGACGAGCATGTTTCAACTAAATCCTTGATTATCTACTAATTAAGAATATATAATTAGGCTTTAGATCTGTTATTAATACTACTTTCTAAAATAAAAATATCAGGTTGAATAATTTGGCTTTTGCTGGACTCTTTATTACCTCTAAATGTAATCCATACAAGAGAAATTAGTAAGACAATGCCAATGGTGATTGTCAGTTCTCCTACAGTTAGGCCTTGCTCTGCCCTGGCTAAGCGCTTGTTCCTGGTCTGAATCATTAGGCCCCTCTTTCCTTATTTTTATTTACCTATATGCTAATAAAGAAACAGGACGCTGTCGATTTGAATCTGTTGATGCGTTTTCGGACTAGTAAGACTAGCTCTTTGTCTTATCGGATGGCTAGATGGGGCTTGGTAATAATTCTTTTTCATTTGATTGCGGCATTAATTACTCCATTGCTCGTTTCAGCGGGAATTCTTCCTGATTCAAATATTGGACTTGATAACCCTATCTACGCGCCTCCTTCTCTTGGACATTGGTGTGGAACTGACCGATTGGGTAGGGATGTATGCGTTAGGACTATGCAGGCGAGTGGAGTGGCGCTGCAAGTTGTATTTCTGGCAGTTTCCTTGGCGGTATTTATTGGCGTTCCATTGGGGATACTTAGTGGATATTTAGGAGGTGCGATTGATCGGATTCTGGCATTAATTATGGACACAATTTACACTCTTCCTGTTCTCCTGCTTTCAGTAGTTCTAGCGTTTTTACTTGGGAGAGGCATCCTTAATGCTGCCGCAGCGTTGTGTGTTGTTTATATTCCACAGTATTTTCGTGTTGTTAGAAATCAGACTGCACAAGTTAAATCTGAATTATATGTTGATGCAGCTCGTTCCATAGGAGCAGGACCAATATGGATAATGCGTAAATATTTGCTTGTAAATGTCATAACTTCTGTACCAGTTCTTTT
>QCFS01000037.1 GCA_003278365.1 Prochlorococcus sp. AG-363-M17
TGATCAGCTTCTTTTTCTTTACTACAACAAGAACGATCAAGTCCGAATCACTGATTTGCATCAAGGCATTGTTTGGGGAACAAATACAGAAGCAACAAAAAAAGATATACGACTAACGAATCGCTTTGATTACGACGGCGACTATGGCACCGTTCTAAATCGTTTTCTAATGCAAGCAGCTATTGGTTACCCATTAACAGTGCATGGAACAGGAGGACAAACTCGTGCATTTATTCATATACAAGATTCAGTGAAATGTGTGCAACTGGCTCTAGAAAATCCCCCCAAGAAAGGGGAGCGAGTAAAAATCTTCAATCAAATGACAGAGAGTCATCAGGTTGGTGAACTTGCTAAAAAAGTGGCTGACTTAACAGGGGCAAAGATAAATCACCTCCCAAACCCAAGGAATGAAGCGGTTGAAAACGATCTAATAGTCGACAATCGATGTTTTATTGATCTAGGTTTGAAACCTACAACTCTCGATGATGGCCTACTAGAAGAAGTAGTTGAAGTAGCACGTCGGTGGGCTGACAGATGCGATCATAAAAGGATTCCATGTATCTCAGCCTGGACTTCAACTCAAGCAGAGGCAATACAAAAGGGTTCCAAATAAATCCCCTTCTTATGACACAACAAACCAAGTGAAGATTGCTTTTTTCACAGAAACTTTCCTTCCAAAAGTGGATGGAATAGTCACACGTCTAACCAAAACAGTGCAAAACCTTATTGAATTAAATGATGAGGTTATAGTTTTCTGTCCGGAGGGAGCTCCTACCCAATACATGGGAGCAAAAGTTATTGGGGTGCCAGCTATGCCATTACCCCTTTATCCAGAATTAAAACTTGCTTTACCAAGGCCTGCAGTATCAGAAGCCCTAGAAGAATTTCAACCTGACCTTGTACATGTAGTCAATCCTGCAGTTCTAGGACTTGGAGGGATATGGCTTGCTAAAACCAATGGAATTCCTCTAATAGCTAGTTATCACACACACCTTCCTAAGTATTTAGAGCATTACGGCATGGGAATGCTCGAACCACTGCTCTGGGAAATGCTTAAAGCAGCACATAACCAAGCTCAGCTAAATCTTTGTACCTCTACAGCCATGGTCGATGAATTAAGAGAAAAAGGAATACAACACACAGCCTTGTGGCAAAGAGGGGTAGATACCGATGCTTTTAAACCAGATTTACGTAATGACTTAATGCGCAAAAAACTTCTAGGTAAATTTGATGACCGCGGTTCACTGCTCATCTATGTAGGACGTCTGTCAGCAGAAAAACAAATTGAACGAATCAAGCCTGTCTTAGAAGCAATTCCAGAAACGAGATTGGCTCTTGTTGGAGATGGTCCATATCGCCAGCAACTTGAAAAAATCTTTGAAAATACAGCTACAACGTTTGTTGGTTATTTAAGTGGACAAGAACTTGCCAGTGCATACGCAAGCGGTGATGCCTTTCTGTTCCCCTCCAGCACAGAAACCCTTGGGCTTGTTCTCCTTGAAGCAATGGCAGCAGGATGTCCAGTAGTTGGAGCAAACAAAGGAGGTATTCCTGACATAATTACTGATGGTGAAAATGGTTGTCTTTATGATCCCGATGGAATTAACGATGGAGCAGAAAGCCTTATTAAAGCGACTTATCGTTTATTAGGAAATGATTTAGAACGACAAACAATGCGCAATGCTGCTCGCAAAGAAGCCGAACGTTGGGGATGGAAAGGTGCAACAAAACAACTTCAAAAATATTATCAAGACGTTCTTAAAAAGCCTTTAAATATTGCTGCCTAAAAGGAAAAAAGTAACTCTAAAAATTATAAAAAATCAATAATTAATTATCCCGGATTCTCCACCAAGCCTTTAATACTTCTTGCGCCATAGGTAACGCATGCACAGACCCTCCACCGGGAGTGTTCTGTGCAAAAGCAACAACAACTATTTCACCAGAAGCATAAGGAGCAAAACATACAAACCAAGCATGGTCAGACCCTCCTGTACTGTCCTCTGCAGTTCCAGTCTTTCCTGCAATAGGTGGTAAATCAGGTAAAGCTACAGCTCTACCAGTACCAGCCTCAACAACCTTACGAAGACCTCTCCTAATTGTATTCAATGTTGAAGGGCTTATATCTACCTTTTTTCTATATGGTGAAGTAGTCCAATCAATTTCGCCATCTACAAGATGTGGAGTAACTAAATAACCACCATTTGCAAAGACAGCATATGCACGAGCGAGTTGAAGAGGTGTAACTTGTACAACCGCTTGCCCTATAGAAGCACTTGCCATATCTTCTGGGATCCAAGGAGTCAATCCAGGCTCACCCCAGCCGCGCCCCTTTTCAGCCCAATCTTCATGCCCAACCAAACCTTTTGCCTCCTCATAACCCAACTCAATTCCCGTAGGGGTATCAAAGCCTAAATTAATTGCCGCTTCATAATGAGCTCTTGAACCAACTCCTACTCCTACTTGATAAAAAAAGGTATTACTAGAAAAACGTAAAGCATCCTCATAGCCAATATTCCCAAAACCAACACGATTATGATCAGGAAAACAATGGCCTCCATAAGTGATACAAGAAGTAGTTTTCAAACGAACATCTGATGGAAACTTTTTAGTCTCCATTCCAGCAATTGCTGTAACAGGCTTCCATGTACTACCTGGATCATAGGCATTTAAAGCTCTATTAAATAAAGGCTTTGATTTAGAAAAAAATAGGCGATCATACTCTTTTTGAGGTGCAAAAAACTTGGAAAAGAAATTTGGATCAAACGTAGGTCTACTAACCATTGCAAGTACAGCTCCAGTTCGTGGATCTAAGGCCACAATTGCTCCAGCGTTCTTACCTGATAGTGCTTTTTCAGCAGCTTTTTGTAATTCCAAATCGATTGTAATAACCAAATCTTGACCAGCCTGAGCAGGCTTTTCCCCTAAATCACGCTGAACCTCTCCCATTGCATCAACTTCAAGCATCTGTCCACCCCACTCACCACGCAAATGTTCTTCAAATGCTGCCTCTAATCCTTTTCTTCCTATACGATCTCTAATCTTATAACCACGTGAGCTGAGAAGCTTATATTCGTCCTTAGTAATTAGTTGAGTGTAACCTAGTAAATGCGACGCAAGGGATTTATGAGGGTAAGAACGCAAGACATCAATATCAACTTGTATACCGATAAAGTTGCTTTGTTGTTCTCTAAAGTGCAAAATCTGCTCAGTGTCTAAGTTAACGGCTAAAGTAATTCGATATAAATCATCTGTAACTCCTTTGTTAAAGCGGGAATCAAGCTTATCTCTAGATATTTTCAAAAGTTCAGATAGCTCATCTCGCATTAAAGGCCAACGTTCTTTGTTAACCAAACGTGGCTCTAAATAAAGATTATAAATAAGTTTATTTGTTGCCAAAATACGACCCCTACGATCTAACAAACGCCCTCTAATTGGAGAGCGAGCAATAAGGCGAATTCGATTCTGGGCTGATAGTTGTCTATAACGAGTTCCTTCTAAAACCTGCAACCAAAAAAGACGGCCAACAATTGCTCCAAAGAAGATCACAAAGCAGGCAATAAATATTGATGGCTGAAACGCAAGTCCACTATTTCGCTTAGTAGGTAATTTTGTCCAAGGCCTGTTAGCCATCTAATTCATCGCTCTAATACAAAATTTAAGGAAGCAAATTACGTTTTATCATTCAAACAGCTATCAAGCTGATTTAAACGAGATTCAATGCGTAAAAGTAATTCCGATAACTGATCACTATCTTTTATTTCCTCAGATTTGTATGATGGGTCTTGGACCCCAACACTGACAGACATTACTGGATTTCCTAGTCCAGGGCTAACATTATCCAGTTGATCTCTAACAGCCTTAGCAGCAGCATCACCTTCATCACGTAAATCATTTATCGGAGAATCTGAAGCTTGAAAAATATTCGCAACATTACTAAAGCCGCCTTTCTTAATTCGATCAGCCATTGCTAGGCCTACAGGTAAAACATCCTCCATTAAGGCAAGATGAAATCGATCTATTTTAGGGTCAGCCATTGAAGAATCAATCGTTTCTAAGGCAGTAAAGTCTGCTCTGCTGAAGGCATCATAAATGTGGGACAAGAAAAATTAGAAACCCCTATAGACCATCCTGTAAAGCCTGACAAAACAACTAATGCAATCGCTGGACCAAGAGCTTGATGTGTTGTCTCCAAACCAATCCATTCACGCCATGTCCTCACAAAACGCTCTCTTTCAAAGCGTTTACGATCTCTTGTCTCATCCTGGAAACGCTTTTTAAAAGCTTTCTCGACCCAACGCTCAAAAGCACGTTTCTTCGTTACTGCCATTTTTCTTTCCACTTCTAACATTTGTCCTGCAGTCAACTCAGGGTGAAATGTTCCAATGAGTTCGAGACTCTTTAGAAACATCTCTACTGCTGCATCCTTCAATGCCAACTGCTCAGGATCTAACAAAGTCCAATCAAGTTCAGGGTAGAAGCGCGAACGATTCAGATTAATTTGATCTTCACCAAGCTGTCCTGGCTCCCTTAGCCATCTGTCTGTATTGCTATCAAAGCGCCGCCAATACAAAAAAGGATTTATATAAATCCTTTTACCGCCCAGCTGAATACTGTCTTGCTGTAAGCGACGTTGTATTTGTGTGTCTGAAGATTGAGCAACAGTCAAAGGAGTGATTAGCACTAGTCCAAGATATCGAGCAAACTTGAAACGCACCAGCCCCAAGAGGTAAGTGCAAAGGCTTCAAGTGTTAATTAAATCTATTTAAGTTCTATTAAATCAATGAAATCAAATGATTTAAACAAATTTAATATGACTTATATAGTCAAGAATCTGGCTTCTTAAATTCACTACATTGATCTCTAATCCATCTTTGAGCATCCTTTTTATCAACGCCATTAACTAACATCCAATCATTACAAGCCCCTTTTAAATCACCTGTCAATTCTTTAGTGATGCCAAGATTTTTATAAACACCTTGATAACCAGGATCAATCTCAAGTGTTTTCTGATAATCCTGTATTGCACCATAATAATCCTTATTACGTTGCTTAATAATGCCTCGAAAAAAATACGAATTAGTATTAAGGGGATCTAGCTCAATTACTCTATTATAATCTTTCAAAGCATTATCATAATCTCCGATTTCATCGTATACACTTGCTCGATTATATAAAGAAAAATGATCGTTGGAATCAATCCTTATTGCTTGTGTATAGTCCTGTATTGACCCTCTGTAATCACCAATTTTTCTTCGTACAACACCTCGATTATTATATGCATCTGGACTATTAGGGTTTATGTTTAAAGCCTTAGTGTAAGAATCTATTGCGCCTTGATAATCTCCATTTTTCCGTTTAGATACCCCATCATTGAAATAAAAAACAAATTTCTCGAATGGTTGATAAGGAATAGCTAAAATCAGAGGAGTTATGTTAAATTTAAAAAAATATAATGAGACACTGCCAAAATCTAAAGCCAAAAAAGATAACAATAATGAGCTCATAAAGATAAATACTTTCTTCATTAGTCTTTAGAGTTCAGCAAGAATAAAAGGCACGTTAAGTTATTGTATAAGATTATTTAGGATTGTAAATGTTCGATTTTGCTTGTCCTGTCAATATATATATAAGAAAAGAAGAATATCAAAGACAAATTGTAACAAGTAATCGGTAACTTGGCCTTAGAAAAGTCAGGAAACAATTATTGTGAGGATTAATCCAAGGTAAATTTTGAATGTTGGTAATCATAATGATCAGTCTCTCAGTTATTATGTCAAAATAATTCCTATTGAATTATGAGCAATTTATTTAACTATGACTATTCAAAAAAGTTGTTAATACTAGGGTGCGGTGGTCATAGCAAAGTAGTGACTGATATTGCAAATAGATTAGGGTTTAAGGACCTCTTTTATCTTGATTCCTTTTATGAAGGCAATTTATTTTTAAATAAGCCTGTATGTAGTGAAATTAATGAGAATTTTGATGGTTATTTCTTTGTAGCTATAGGAAATAACTACAAAAGAGAACAATGCTTTATGCAATTCAAACAAAATAACCCTAACGCCTCTTCTGTCACACTTGCAGATCCGAGCACTTATATAAGTGATAATTCTAGAATCAATGAAGGGGTCATAGTAATGCCATTATGTGTAGTCAATGCTGGCAGTACTATTGATAGAGGGGTGATTATTAATACCTCGTCTAGTATTGATCACGACTGCAATCTTATGAGTTTCTCATCTATTGCTCCTGGTGTGAGCATGGGTGGAAATGTACAAGTGGGTAGGCGTTCTACTTTGTCAATTGGGACCTTAGTAAAACAAGGGGTGACTATCGGAGATGATACTGTGATTGGAGGTGCATCCTTTGTAGTAAATAATATTCCTGGAAATTGTGTTGCATATGGAACTCCAGCAAAGTATATACGCAGCAGAAAGGTAGATGAAGTATACCTTTAGTAGATCTTCTCACTCCCATTCAATAGTATTTGGTAATAATAAATGGTAAAAACGCAGTCATAAACAGGGTTTATTTCTTTAACATTCGCACGGTGAAGTTATGGTGAAGTAATTTTTAGAGATCGTTAAAATACTTTTTTTAATAATTATTCAGCAAATTCATCCAAAACTAGGGTTTAGTAAGTCAGGGTAAACGAAATCTCGATCATCTAATTTTAATTTCCTATTTAAAAAATCCTCTGCTACTGCATCATTGAATTCAATATTCCTCGAATAACGAATTTCTTTCTTTCTATCTTGTTTTACATGCTCAAATGAAAAAATTGTCTCGCTTCTAATTGTCTCTACAAGAGACTGCTGTGCGACCAACACTGAACGCATAGTGAAATCAAATGGGGTATCACCTTTCACAAAATTGGGAATGCAATGAAACAACATATCTCCACTATCTAATCCTTTACTTAGCATGTGAATCGTTGCTCCAACATATCCAGGATTATCATCAAATAGCGCCCAAAAATTACATGAAGAACCACGGTAATATGGAGATAAACCCATATGAATATTTAATGCGTTATTTTCAACCAAAAAATCAATCAACCAACCTTTAATATAACTTGCCCCAAATACGACATATATATCTGATGACAATGCATCTTTCAATTGAAAATCATTTAACTTATTGAGGTCACCTGACTTAACTGCTAATGAACTTACATTTTCAGGAAGAAAATTAATCTCACCAAAAATTTTTTTTTCTGATGTGATTACATTAGAAAAGTAGATTTGCATGACATCAGATTTTCGAAAAAAATCTGCAACTTGACCTGGAAATACTGTATTGACTTCACTAATGAAAAAAACTTGATCAGCAATTTGACTAAATTGTTTTGCCAAGTTTAGGTGTCTTGGTTGATTGCTACTAAAGATAGTTACTTTCATGAATTCATCTCCTTAAAAACATTTGCGTGATCCTCACGGGGGATTTCAAGCGAAGACTTAATTTCTTTCACCGACATGGATGACCTGAACCCGATTGAAATCCCAATCCTTTTTAATATCTCCAAAGTATCATTATTATAATCTCCACATGGATGAGACATTGATTGAATAGGGTGACCTAAGAGATCAGAAAGATGTCGATAATTTTTAGAGTATTCTCTATCTTGATCCTCCAACTTTAATTTGCTCATTTGCGTTGGATGTGAATAGGAATGCAACCCCACAACATGATGCATTTCATCGATAGTTTTTAAATCATCCTCAGACATCCATATGTTTTTTTTTGCATCTTCTACATTAAAACCATGAATCAACATCATTTTACTCATAATTTCCTTATATCGAATAGGACCTAAATATTGATCTCTTATATATCTAAACCACTTATCATTCTCAGAATAAAAAGGGAATGCAGATAAGTAATTCATTGACTGATAAGCGAAGTTTTGTTTTTTATATTCACCTGTATCTAATTGTTCTACAATCTCAAAAAAATCACTATAAAAACTGTCAATATCTGCAAAATTAATAGTTCTGAACAACCTATATATTTCTAGAAAATCTGGACTATCCGAAAATACACTAGAATAAACAAAGAAAAATGCATCCAGTCCAAATTCTTCTAAAATTGGAATTGCAATATCATATTGGCACTTCAATGCATCATCAAAACTAAGACATATATCAGAAGCAGATAAAGTGCACGACAAAATTTTTTTACTATATTCACTTGCTCCAACCAAAGTATATTTTTTACGCAACCATAACAACAAATCTCGGAAATCAGTCTCACTCAAACTTCCCTGTGATCTCGGATGATTATTATTATGAAAATGATGAAACATCACAGAGTGAGAAACTGAATTAGTCATCCCTAGTTAATTCACTATGTCTATAAAGTTAGATTAACCACACTCTATAGATCATAAAAACTTTCCAGAGCAATTTAGAAGAAATATCACAACATGCTTCTTCTTTCTTTGACGTTTTCTCTACATCTTCTCTACAACCCAAAGTGTAGATAAAAAAACTTTCTACGATTTCTCCGTAGACAAGGTGACAAGGTGACACGTGTAACTCACGTGTAACTCACGTGTAACTCACGTGTAACTCACGTGTAACTCACGTGTAATCCACCAAGTAAGAGTTACTGGAAACACTAACTTATTTTACCACGTGTAACTCACGTGTAACGTACTTTTTCAAGATATAACTGGGTTCTCTACCTGTATTTTATTCCCACTCAATTGTGCCTGGAGGCTTACTAGTGATATCCAAAACAACACGATTTACTCCTTTAACCTCATTCACTATACGGTTAGAAATAGATTCTAAAATCTCATCTGGCAATCGAGACCAATCAGCTGTCATGCCATCCTCACTGGAAACACATCTAACAACTATTGGCCATGCATATGTTCGCTGATCTCCCATGACTCCCACAGAACGAACAGGCAGCAAAACTGCAAAAGCCTGCCAAACCTCATGATATAAACCAGCCTTACGGATTTCCTCACGAACAATAAAATCTGCATCTCTTAAACAATTAAGCTTTTCATTGGTGACTTCACCAAGA
>QCFS01000038.1 GCA_003278365.1 Prochlorococcus sp. AG-363-M17
CGATCTGGTCTAAATAAATGGAGGGAGTTGAGAGACTTTTGTTAAACATAAATTTCACTAAAAGACTAAAGAGGAAGTATTACTGTCCTTTCTGCTATCCAGGCAAAGCAAAGGTTTTTCAAAGCAACAAAAATCATCTTACCTGCTTTAGATGTGGGGAAGATCTTATAGAGTTGCCAATAATCAGAGTTAATCAGGTACTTTCTTTAATAACCGCGACAGCATTTATTTCACCACTATTTATCCTGGTTTTTACTTACCTTAAATTTCAAGAAAATATTAGAATCAATCAAGACGCCGTAGAGGTCTCAACTTTGAAAAACGAAAATTCAAAAACTTAATAATAAATCTTTGCCTTAAGTAAGAAATTCAATCAGGATTTATATCAATATTAATTGAATCAACCAATAAGAAGCAGAGAGGGTAGCAATTAATCCTCTGCCAATTCAAACTGTCGTAAGAGCCTGAAGCCCTTTCTTAAAACTAAAATCCCTCCATAAGCACCGAAAGCCAATGGAACAACTATCAACGGATTTACGGTCATCTCAGCCACTTCCTTACCTGCAATGCCATAGTTATATCCATGGCAAGGTGACAGAATCATAAGTCCAGCAAAAACCACGCCCCATCCGAGGATAGACAAAAAGCCTTCACGATTTCTTCCTTCATAGAAACGATCAAGACCTGCAGGCCAACCAATAGAAAGCAAAGCAATCCGAATCAAGGCTTTCTTTTCTTCTTTGCGAAACATCTTAATAAGAAGGCTTTTGAATCATTAATAATTGACTATAGGTATTAAAACCTTCAATCGCGAGCATCTGAATCTAATTATTCTGAAATGAGTACTAAGAAGGTTCATAATAGATATTGCAGACATATAAAACTTATTCCCGTTAAGAGGATAATTTATTTCGCTTAAACTTAACGACAGCGACATTCCTATAGAAAAACATTCATCAAAAGCATTTGATACCAATCTAAAAGGTTTTAAAAAAGCGATTTGATTGAAATAAGGAGTTTTAGGCTCCATTCGATCATTTCATACGGCAACCCAGCTGTATCAACCCACTATCAAAAAGTCTTCCTAGCCGAAGAGCAGTAGCCTTTTCAATCCTGGAAAAATTCTGCTGCTGGCTTGTAACCCAATCCATTTCTTTTGTGGTAATTACACCTGTAGAAAGGGATTCAAGAAAAAGTAATCCTAGGTTCATGGTTGTCGGTAAAACGATGTTGATAAGGCTCCAGAGAATGATCTGGTTTCCTTATTGATTGAAAGACCGACTGATCCCCATCACCCGGCCGTGTATAGAGTAACCACCGTCAAGGAGGGGTCAGGGTTCCGTAACACTAGATATAGATTTGGCTTTACGAATCTTCAAGTAAAAGCACTATTGGTATAGCAACTGGAGTGACCTTGCCCACCTTCCATGCTTGGGTTCACGTAACTATTCTAAGAATTTTCTCGTTAGGTAAATCAATACTAAAAAGCACTCCATCAATATGACGGAGTGCTTTGATTAGATTTTCAGCAGTCCAGGAATAGAAGCTGCTAAAAAAAACTTTGAATTAAAAAATCAATCGGTCAAGCTTCCTATCGCATCTGCTATGCGTCTGAAATCAAATCCCATCGCACGTAATGCATGGAATATATGGCCTTGAATACAGAAGAAGCCAAAGTAGTACTGCACATTCACAAGAGCCGCACGTGTGGTGTGACCCAAGAAGTATTTGCAATCTGAGACATTGCCAGTATCAACCCAATAAGGTGATATTCCAAATTTGAGTTGAAGTGGCTCTCCATACCAGTCAATTGGATAAACAGTTGTGTTGGTAGCAGCCCAGAAAGCCGCAATAATTCCCATCCAACCAAGACCAGCAAGTGACCAAGAGAGAACTGCTTCAGCAGAAAGTAGTCCTGCACCTTTGAATTTGTCGTATTCACCCAGCCGTTTTTTCTCGAATGGGGTAGCACCTGTTGCTATATGGAAAGCGCCACCAGTGATTTCTAAGAACGCCAAGAATGCATGACCTTCCATTACATCCTCAAGGCTGTTTATGCTGAGGAAATCAGTCTGATGACTCCATATCCGCCCAAAGTCACCATATCCAGGGAATACCTGACGAACTGCACCGAGTGCAGGGTCATAAATACCATGGACTCGGGCCCATTCAACAAACCAAATCGAAGCTACACCTAAGAAGATCAGATGATGACCAAGAATAAAAACTTGGTTATCAGGATTTTCCCACTCCAATTTGAACCTATCTACACGTCCAATTGGACCACCTTGCAGATCTGGATCGAAGAACAGAGAGTGAAGTAGTGCCGCACCTCCATAGACCGCTGAGAAGATCAGGTGAAAAAGAGCGATAGTTGCAACACCTGCTCCTGTCCAGACGCCAGCTTCATCGAAGCCAATGCCCAGAGACGCTAAATGGGAGAGGTATATGGAACTCTGATGCCCCATTGATAATGAGGGGTCAAAACGTGAAAGCTCCCAAAGGCAACTTGCCCCTGTGAAGAAGCAAATAATTCCTGTGTGCCCTACGTGCGAGCCAATGAACCGACCTGCTCGGTTGGTAACCACAGAATTGCCAACCCACCACCCATAGGTGGGGTTTGGATTTCCATAGGTCTGCATAATTTAAAGAGTGCAAGACAGCTAGACGTAAGGCACCATACACTCAAGATGCACAACTTCGGCCCAGTGATTCCTCATCCGTAAAAGACTGCGGCATAAGGGTTTTGCGCATCGCATTTTCCGATCCTTTATTAAGCACTAAAACTGCAGCTTGTCAGAGCCCAAATACCTAATGCCTCACTGGGTTCTCAGTGGCTTAGCTAAATCAGAATTAAGACTGTAATCAGAGTTGATATTGGTATTCAGTCATAGTTGTAATAAGAAATTTTCTTAGCAATTATTTGTCGTAAACAAGAATTTCTTACTGACTTAAGCTGTAAAGCTTTCTTCGATGGCCTCATTTACCTATTCATGAGAGCAGTCAGTAACACTAAAAGGGGCATCTTCTTAAACAAGGCCTTGAAAGTTGAGACTTAATGAGGTGTAAAGAGAAATTATTACCTGGCCAGCATTACATCATTAGTTAAATCAACTTCTTTGACGCTATCTATCAATTGCTAATTCAGAAAAAATTAAGCCTTAAAATTCATCCCTGTCAAATGCAACTAATCTAGCCAGAGCGTTATCTAAATCCTTCTCTTCATAATTACACAAGGAATCATCTTCCAGCAGACATTGATCGACAAAGTCTTCAAAAGCACTGTTAAAGTCGAACATTTACTTAAACTCAATAGGCAGGTTAATATTGCCAAATATGCATGAATATTCAAGTCGGTATATTGACTCAAATAATTAGTCTGAAATATTCTCAAATCATTATCAGGAGGAGTTTTTGGGAGAAGACTTGAATAGAGCAAATCTTTATTTAGCAATTATCTGTCTATATCTAGATAAACTAAGTCAATTATTGCTATCATTATCTATTGATTGATTATCGCCGGAGGGTGTTGACTCCATTTCCATATCAGGAGGAGATTCTTGTAAGGAAGAACTCTGTTGAGTGTCATCCTGTGCATTT
The DNA here is from genome assembly GCA_003278365.1 of Prochlorococcus sp. AG-363-M17. Classification (GTDB taxonomy): domain Bacteria; phylum Cyanobacteriota; class Cyanobacteriia; order PCC-6307; family Cyanobiaceae; genus AG-363-P08. Next base: position 3,601 of record QCFS01000038.1, read on the forward strand.
TCTTCAAAATTTTCAGTAGCATATCCTTCAATAGAAATGCTTAAAGGCATGTCTTCTTCGTCATTAGTCTCCATTATTGAAGAATTATCACTTGTAATTAGTTCTTGATAAGACTGTTCACCTGAGTCCACAGAGACTCCTTTTGAGGTCCGTTGACTAGCATCCTCAACTAATAATGAGACTAATCTTGTACTGTCCAAAACAAATGATTTCTGCAAGCTATAAATTTCCTCAAGCACATTCCTTATCTCCTCATACTTAGGACCTTTATTTAATACTGCATAACCTGACCAAACAGAAATAGACGTGGTTATAACTATTACAAAAGCGATGAGAGTTCGAAGTAGATTAATCACGTCAAATCAAGGCGGAAATTAGGGTCAAGCGCATATATTAAGGATATTCCCAACATTCTATATTTTTAAGTAGATTTTCTTATTGCTGTTGCCACTTACAGCTATTTCAGAAGCGTCTAGGTGCTGACAAGGAAAACAAGCATGCCAAGGATCTCTCCTAAAGAAAAAGAAGGGCAACAACAAACTTGACTATAAGCAAAGCTATCATATCCAGAGAGGTCCTTATGCAAAACATTCATTGGTTATTTAATAGTATAAAAATTGCAAATAACTTTAATAATTTATAAGATCATGAAATCAAACAAAGCCTCTTTGAGTTGCTCTTCAATGCCTCTGAAAAAGTCATCACCAAGATTAGGGTTTATTGGCCTTGGGTCGATTGGACTACCTATAGCTTCAAATCTAGCTAAAGCGGGGTTTAACCTAAAGGTTCACACAAGAAGTCGAAGCAGGGAAAATGACTACAGATTGAAAGACGCGATCTCTTGTAGTAGTCCCAAAGAAGTTGCGAAAGCATCTGATTATTTATTTATTTGTGTCAGCGATGATAATGCTGTCGAACAGGTTATCTATGGCCAGAGGGGAGTGATAGAGAGTCTCAAATGTAAATCGACTATTATTGATTTATCGACAATCAGTCCTCATAAAGCAAGATCTTTAGCGGATCGATTAAAAGCAAAGAATGTTGATTATATAGATGCTCCCGTTACAGGTGGGACGGAAGGAGCTTTCAAAGGTAACCTGACAATATTCTTTGGTGGCAGTGAGGAAAAATTAAAGGAAGTATCAAACCTACTAAAGCCAATATCTACAAGCATTTATGCGCTTGGAAGAATAGGGAGAGGGCAAGAAGTTAAGGCAATAAACCAAATTCTTGTTGCAGGCAGTTATGCAGCATTGGCTGAGGCGATTGCACTGGGGCAGGCACTAGAGCTACCAATGGATTTAATAACCAAGGCTCTCACTAAAGGTGCTGGAAATTCCTGGGCATTAGAAAATAGATCAAATTCAATGATTCATGATAAATATCCATTAGGGTTTAAATTATCTCTTCACCATAAAGATCTTTGCATTGCATTAAAAACAGCAAAAGAATCAGGAATAAAGCTACCAATAACCACCATGATTAAAAATATAGAAGAGGATTTGATCAGCAAAGGTTATTCAAATGAAGATGTCTCAGCATTACGTCGATCAATCACATAAAATCCTCAATAGGCAGAATTGTTGTTTTCAAACAATATACTTTGCTTTATTCAATTTAGAAGCCTAATCCTTAAAGAGGCTCAACATAAACAAGTTGATCTATAAAATCTTAATAAGAGCTTCAATAGCCTGAAATCCCCAAAAATTATTGAAGCCATTGTTTTTCTAGTCTTTCGAAGAAAGCAGAACCCCAACTACGGATAAGGTCAAATAACCTAGGAAGTATTACTTAGGTACTTTATCTGTGTTAACTAAACCTCCTTAGACTTATTAATTAATGCTATAGAGGAAGGATAGATTGAGGTATTTGAAGTCATGTCTGGCAGGGAAGAGTCACTAGGAGCAATTGATGATAATGATGCGATTGACTCATACTTCGAGTGCATTACTTCTTGCTCTATTGGAGCCGAAGGGGTTGAATGCGTCACCCGCTGCGTAGAGCAGCACCTTAAAGAAGAGGTGTATTAAACCCAGACCCTATTCTTGATTCAGGGAAACCACTTAAATTGATTTCCCTGAATGAATTCTTTAGAGAAACGGAAGAGATGCAATATTTAAATCCAATGATTTCATTGGAAAGGATCAAGGCGAGCGACCAGTCCTTAAATTCAATACCTGGCTATTTGGAGAATCCCAAAAAGAATGACAAGTGTTTGATTGACTCCTATCCTTTTCAAAGCTTCCTGAAGCATGAAACCTTTTGATGAAAGCAATTTAACTTGATTTCATCAACAAACTGAGTTTTGCTTAAAGCCGCAGATTTTTCCAAAGTCTTCATATGACCTTCTCAAAGAAGGCCCTACATTTTTCTTCAGCTCTCGCAATTGGCGCAAGCATAGCCGCTTGCACTTCCACCTCGAGCAATTCCAACGTTTCACTCAGTGGAGCTGGAGCCTCGTTCCCCGCCAAGATCTACACGCGTTGGTTTTCCGACTTAGCGAAGGCTGGTGGCCCTAAAGTTAATTACCAAGGCATAGGCTCTGGCTCTGGACGTAAAGCTTTTATCGATCAAACCGTAGACTTTGGAGCCTCAGATGATCCGATGAAGGAAAGGGACATCGCAAAGGTGACTCGAGGTTTAGTTCAAATCCCTATTGTCGGAGGCACTATCGCTTTTGGCTACAACCATCCCTGTGATCTCAAGCTCACACAAACTCAAGCGGTCAGAGTGGCAATGGGAAAAATCCAGAATTGGAGTGAATTGGGCTGTAGTGCTGAAAAACTGACCTGGGCACACCGTTCTGACGGCTCTGGTACTACCAAAGCATTTACCAGTTCAATGCAAGCTTTCTCCAGGGAATGGACACTTGGAACTGGTAAATCAGTCAAGTGGCCTGCTGGTATTGGTGGTAAAGGGAATGCAGGAGTAGCAGGAATTATTCGTAATACCCCTGGAGCGATTGGCTACGTCAATCAGTCCTACATAAAGGGCTCCATTAAAGATGCAGCTTTGCAAAACCTCTCAGGAGAATTCGTGAAGCCAACCACTAAAAGTGGATCGGCGGCACTTAACAACATTAGGCTTGATCAAAATCTTGCTGGGAGAAACCCCAACCCATCCGAAAGAGGAGCCTACCCAATAGCAACTCTCACATGGATCTTGGCTTATGAAACTGGTAACGGTTCAAAAGCATTAGCCATCAAAGAAGCCTTTAGAAGCTTGTTAAGTGACAAGTATCAAGATAAGGCTACTAATCTTGGATTTGTGCCTCTAAAAGGAGAAATCCTAGAAAAGGCACGCTCAGCAATTGACAGAATTGGAGAGTAATCGCTAATCAAAAATACATCAGTTTTATATAAAATGTGATCTCAATCATACGGAGATGCCAGACATGCTAAGAGGTCATAGGGTGTACGACAAATTACAATTAGTTGTCATATAAGAATTGCAAAATTGGGTAACCAAGTTAAGCGAAATATTTAGCAGCAAAAGTTAAGTGTCAAAAAAGATTTTTCTGCTTCAATAATTAAAGGTTCTTTTATCAATAAAAATATTCGAGGCGGGTATATTAATGAATGCTTCCGGTTAGTTTCTAGCGAATCTTTTTCCTAGCCTTAGAAACCCCCCACAGATGTCCCTTTGCAGAAGCATAGAGAATTGCCTCGTACATCTCAGCACTAGTCATAGCAAGAAGCCTATATTTCCCAGAAGGTACCGAAAAGAGAGGTCTAAATCAATAGTTAAATCAATTAATCAATCATTTGCTTAACTTCTAACGGCCAAATCATTTCTATTTAGATGTCATCCGAAATACAGTCTTAAGAAAGAAAACCATATTTTCATATCTAAGAGCATGTGAGGAGTTACTCACAAGAACTGGTCAAAGGCTCCCAAAGGTTGCTGAACTAGTAATGCACAGAAGTTCTCCAATGTTTAAATTAGCCTCTGTAAGCTTAGCCATTGCAGCAAATTTAAGTTTTTTCCTATGGGCAGCATCAAGAACTCCTTTAGGCTAAACCTCTAGAAATATCAAGCAGGCTAAAGTGTTATTCATTATTTAGGGTTTAGTTCTAGTGAGTTTCTCAAAAAAAAGCCCTGGAACATATCCATACAACCTATAGGTAATTTTCCTGTCTCTTAATCCAAGAGTTAACTGTTCATGCCTGAAAAAGACTTACAAAGATTTCTCAAGAAAGTTGATCAACTACAAAAACTCGTCGATTCCCTCGAAGAAGTTAAAGGACGTCGGGAATTACTAGCATCTTGCCACACACATGATGAGGTTATTGCTCTTGCTGAATCTTGGGGGTATCAAATCGGAAAGCGATGGGGTGAGGACTAACTGTTAAATCTACAAGTTGTCTTTTTTCAGCAAAAGATCTCAGGTTAGTGATCTAGAAACCAAAAGCCTTTATCTCAAAAGAAATCAGATTAAGTAGATCAAATCATTAGAAGCTTAGGGTCAATAACTCCTGTAATAATCCCAATAATTACAGCAAATATCAGGACAACGAGCAATGCACCAGGCCATATAATCTTGAATTGTTCCACAAGCGTATTAAAAAGCTATTGAATATTAGTAGGAAGAGTAGCTAAGACCAAATCCAAAAAGCAAATCAATAAAAATCTTCAATAAAATCAGATCAAGCTGGTAGACCTATCCCTCGAGCCATAAAGGTGGCAAGTAAAGGGATCAGCGCGAAGCCAATTAGTTCGATATTAATAATCAATCTAAGTCTTGATACTAAGTTAGTAGTTACTTCTGGCAAGTTCCCTTTGGTTAAAGGTATAGCCCATAATATGTATGTAACAGTTGGGTAAAGAGATAATGATCCAACAAAAATAAACAAAGCAACTTTAACCCAGAATATTGGGTTATGAGTATAAAAGTCTCCTCCTTGCCCAAAGTATTTAACTCGTAAGATTCCACTTACTAAAAGAACAATCCCAGCTAGTCCGTATACCACATCTGCAATAACCATCGAAATTGCTTCCTTTCTGTTTTGATTAACTTTCAAACAAACGCGCTCGAAGAGCAAAGCTCCAAAACAAAGCATGAAGCTTAAATAGTGAGCATATGCAACAAAAGCACTAGTAGTTGTTTGCGTCGAGATCACATTGGCTAGAAGCATCAGAAGTAGATCAATAGGACGCAACACTAGCGAAA
>QCFS01000039.1 GCA_003278365.1 Prochlorococcus sp. AG-363-M17
GTCTTATTATTTTAATTACAATCAACATATATTCAGGAAGCGATATTAACTCGCTAGGGATATTAGCTATTGGAACAATAGGGGTAATCTGTGAGCAATTTGGAAATTGGGGAATTGATAATCTAACTGTACCGTTAGCAGTTTCGTATAGCTGGGTATTAATTGCGAGTAATTAAGATTTATCAAGTTAAACTATTTAATAGCTAAAGACAAGTGCTTTAGAAGGTCAGCAGTTACATCAAGATCAATACACGCATCTGTAATACTTTGACCATATATAAGGTCTGACAAATCCTCTGGGATTTTTTGATTTCCTTCTACTATATGACTTTCAATCATTACTCCCATGATTGACTTCGAACCTGAATTAATTTGTTCAGCAATAGAATAAAGAACCTCAGATTGTTTCCTAAAATCCTTATTAGAATTACCATGGCTACAATCAATCATCAAGCGATTTATTAAGCCAGCTTTCGTTAATTCTTCGGAAATTGCACGAACAGACTCATAATCGTAATTGGTTCCCGCTTTACCACCTCTTAAGACCAAATGACCATCTGGATTACCTGTAGTACTAATAATAGATGCATTCCCATCACGATTAATACCAAGAAAGTGATGAGGTCTTGATGCAGCTTGCATTGCATTAATAGCTATAGATGCAGTTCCATCCGTTCCGTTCTTATAACCAATAGGCATTGAAAGGCCTGAAGCCATTTCCCTGTGCGTCTGACTTTCGGTTGTTCTTGCCCCAATAGCTGTCCAACTAATTAAGTCAGCAATATATTGAGGAACGACAGGGTCCAACAATTCCGTCGCAGCTGGAATACCATTACGAGCGAGATGCAACAACAAAGCACGTGCTCGCCTTAACCCTGTATTGATGTCATACGACCCATCTAAATGAGGATCATTTATAAGACCTTTCCACCCAACAGTAGTACGTGGCTTCTCAAAATAGACCCTCATTACTATTTCCAATTGTCCAAAATATTTTTGACGCAATAATTGCAAGCGATCCGCATAATCCTTTGCTGCATCCACATCATGAACGGAGCATGGACCGACAATTACCAAAAGACGAGTATTTTCACCTCGCAAAATGGCCTGAATCCGACTTCGAGCATTGGCAACCGTTTCCAAAGCCAAAGCGTCAATAGGAAGATCCTGATGCAAAAATGCGGGTGGTATCAAGGGTCTAGTGTCCACCACATGTAAGTCTGAAGTGGTGGTCATTTGCTCAAAACACATGGATTTATAGGCTAAAGAAATACCAAGCCGAGGGCAGCAATGAATGTCGATTTAAAGTAATGATCCATACAAAAAGTATCGTTGACATATATCATCTAAAAAACTTTGTAAATTATTGGTGATAGCCATAACTCCTAGATCATTTCTTTCTTTTGCTAGGTTTTTAAGAAGTGCTGCCTCTTTTTCCGATCGAGCAAGTTTTATTAAAGGTTTATCTAATTGCAAAGGTAAGTTTGGACGAGATAGTTGACTTATCCAGCTTGGCCAAAGCTCCATGCTTCGTTTTCGTAATTTCCACGCTCGTCCACTGGCACGATGAAATGTATAACCCATTAACACCCCTAATGAAGCAGTACTCCCTGAACAGTTTTCTTCGCGGTGAATTGTTTTGTCTATTTGTGGGTCAATAATAATTATCTCATGGCCTAATTTGGCTAAATACCATGCTGTACCAGTACCAATTGCCCCTCCACCAATAACAGCAATTGATTGACAAAATGAATTAATTGGCGATATTTCTTGGTAGTGAGTTTCCATTTTTAAAGTTGCACATTTATTTAAAATTAAAGAGAACTAATTTAATAATTTTTAATTAGCTTTTAAAAATAATTAGCAAATGCTCTCATACAAATATTCCTTTTGTTTGATCCTGCAAGCTTTATGATATCACCAAGTATAGATTATGACTAGAATATGTCCCTTAAGCCAATTACTGGATTTGGCTGCTTTTTACTAAAGTAGGGTATAAGCATAACGATGCCAAGAAGATCTTGATCAATTATTTGGCTGACATCCTCAAAAGCTTCAATAGGAAAAAACTTTTTTCCTTAGACAGCGAGCATGATAGTGATCGCAAGTTTAATTATGATTTACGCGCATTTCAGATAGGAGTACTTTTACTCCCCTCTAGTGCATTTCTTGCAGGACTCTGTTTTATTCCGGCATTAATCATAGGCTCCATTAATAGAGAAACTAAATTTTGGAAGGATGTATGGAATATCCCTTTATTACTGATAACTTTTCTTATGTTATTAGGAAGCCTTAACGCTTATTCAGGCTGGTTGGCAGTAGTTGGATTAGGAAATTGGTTGCCATTTTTTTGGTCTTTTTGGGCTTTTCAACCGTATTTAAGGAATGGTAAAGACAGGAGAACTGTTGCTCTTTTGCTTGTTCTTGGAACAATTCCAGTTTTTCTTACTGGATTAGGTCAACTTTGGTTTGGTTTAGCAGGTCCTTGGAAGTTATTTGATGGTTTAATTGTTTGGTTTCTTACGCCTGGGGGTAGTCCTGAAGGTCGTTTATCCGGCCTATTTGATTATGCAAATATTGCTGCAGCATGGTTAGCCATTGCTTGGCCTTTTTCTTTAGCTGCCCTCTTAGATCGTAACTTTTATAGATTGCAGCGTCTTTGTTTGTTGTTCTGCGCCATAGCCATTGTTGTTGCTTTAGTTCTGACTAATTCTAGAAATGCTTGGGGAGGATTATTTCTTGCTATTCCATTGGTGTTAGGTTCCACAAGTTGGTATTGGTTGATTCCTTTGTTATCAATATTGCTTATGCCAATTGCAGTAGCAGTTTTACCAGCTTTTAATTTAGATCTCCAAATTGCCGCTAGAAAGTTAGTACCTCAGCAAATATGGTCAAGATTAAGCGATTTACAATTTGCGGAAGGGAGGCACTTTGCGACAACACGATTAGGACAATGGTCACTGGCCTTGGAGTTTATTGCACAAAGGCCTTGGTTGGGTTGGGGAGCAGCAGCTTTTTCTGTCTTATATCCTTTAAGAACTGGTCTTTGGCATGGTCATGCACATAATCTTCCTTTGGAGTTAGGAGTAAGTTATGGAGTTCCTGCTGCACTAGTTTTTGTAGGCATGGTTCTTAGCTTATTGATCCTCTCTCTTAAACAAGGTGTCCTAATCAATCGAGTATCTAATTCTAGAGAATTAAATAATCAATTCTATGATAGGGCTTGGTGGGCAGCAAGCTTTATTTTGTTAGCATTTCATGCAACAGATATGCCTTTTTTTGATAGTCGAATTAATATTGCTGGATGGATTCTCCTTGCTGGATTGAGATGTATTATTTTACCTATTAATTTAAAACCCTAGCCTCTTTCATGGCTAGCTTATTATGATTAATTAGTGTATTTTTTTCTAATGGACCTTCTAGATGTTCCCATGGAAGAATATCAGAAGTCTTCCATGTACTAAACAGTACTTCTTCCCAACTTGGAAGTTTATACATGTTAATTCTAAAGTCATCAATTTTATCAATTTCATGATTATAAATTGCTTTATATGTTCTCTTCCATGCTCCCAAAGTATTTTCCGAGTTTCTAAGATGAAAAATTATAGGAGCAAGTCTTCTATCACTTCTCGAAATTAATGCTTGAATAATGCTCCAACCAAAACTTTCTTGCCTCACATTAATTCCTTTTGGCTTAAGTTTTTTAGTGAGCTGTCTTAGATGTTTTTTTGCTTCAGGATCCACCCTTTCCCATTGAAATGGCGTATGTGCTTTGGGAACAAAAGTACTTATACCAAGGGTAAACTTTAGGCTAGACTCTTTTTGCTTTAGTTTAATTAATAGATCAGCAGTCTCATCAATATCGCTATCACTTTCCGATGGTAATCCAACCATTCCGTAAAATTTTATTGAATTCAAACCACCTTCATATGCATATTTAACAGCTTGCATTATTTCTTCTTCACTGAGCTTTTTGTTGATCATATTTCTTATTCGCTGACTACCACTTTCTATAGCCATAGTAATTGATCTAGATCCTCTCTTTCTAAGAATTGCGCATAATTCTTTTGTTACAGTTGAAGCTCTGACGGAACTTACGCTGAGATGTATATTCTCAAAATTATCATTAGATAGCCATTTAGTAAGGTCGTCAAATTGAGGATGTTGAGTTACCGACGCGCCAAGCAGCCCTATTCGCTGCGTTACTTTCATTCCTTTTTCCACCGCAGGGATTAATCCATCTTCTAGAGAGTTGCTTCTAAAAGGCAGAGTGAGGTAGCTTGCCATGCAAAATCTGCACATTTCTGGGCAGCTCCTTACTACTTCAACCATATGAATATTTGGCCATGCTGCCTCGGGAGTAATAACAGACGACTGACTAAGTTTATTTCCCGTATATGTTTGCTTTTTGATTTTAGGTGGTATTTCTGAATCTATTGGTATTATTGATTTAAGCTTGCCTTTATCATCATACTGAGGAGAATAAAGATTAGGTATATAAATTCCTGGAACTTTTGCTAGGGACCTTAGCTTATCTGATCTTGAGCTTTGTTTTTGTTGCTTTACTACTTCTATAAAACTAGGTAGTAGAACTTCTCCATCTCCTAGAAGAATAATATCAAAGAAAGGAGCGAGAGGCTCTGGATTAGCAGTTAGGACTGGTCCTCCACCAAATACTAATGGATCTTTATCTGACCGTTCATGACTCCAAATCGGGATTTTTTCTTTTTCTAACATCTTTAGAAGACTGGGGCCGTCTAATTCCCAGCTCAGTGATAGACCAAAGAGATCGCATTTTCTATGGGCAGGATCACCTTTATCTAGAAATAAACGTCTAACATCAACATCTCTTCTACTAGCAAGTGTCTCCCAAACAACTTGAAAACCGAGACTAGTTATCCCAATGGAGTATTTATTAGGAAATGCCAAAACAATTTTTAACGCATCATGTTCTGGAACTTTTGGCTTAAATAGCAGAATTTCTTGTTTCAGTTTAAATCCTCAAAGAAATTATTTGTTTGTATTCCTTATATTTTAACTGACTTTGTACTTTTTAGCTTTTAATAGTGTTCATAGTTATTAATATGTTCTATATTTTTGAATCTTACATTCAGTTGTCTTTCATAAATAGACTCTTCATTAAATATACGTGCAATTAAATAGCTGCTTACACTTGCCACCAAAATTGGCTTCAAAATTAGAAGATCTTTGGTAAGTGCAAATGCTAGAAACATCGCAGTGATAGGTGTTCGCGAGCAACCAGCAATAAATGCTCCCATTCCTGCAAATATGAAGGTACTAGGTACATGTCCAGTTATCGCTTCAACCCAGATTCCAAAAGTTAAACCGATAGCGCCGCCTAAAGTTAACATTGGATAAAATAAACCTCCAGGAGCACCCGATGCTGCTGCAATACCTGTAGTGATAAAGACTATAATAAACGCAGTTAAAGCTAAGTTTAAATCTGCTTTTCCTAGAGCAATTAACTTTTGAAGTTCCCCTGTCTTATAAAACTCTTGAGGAAGATATGCATAAATACTTCCTAATAATAGTCCACAAAAACCCATTTTTAAAACCAGTTTATTTCCTAGCAATATATTTCCTTTTTTTTGCATATAAAGTACGAAACGTGAATATCCTTCTGCTAAGATACCTGTTACTATTCCAAGTGCAATTAGATAGAAAAAGTCAATTGGGAGGAAATGAACCTGAGGTGTATATGTTCTCTCTAATTGAAAACCAAGTGATCTACTAAATCCTACACCTCCAGATGGATCAAACCCCATTGTTTGTAGCACGTCAGCCAATGCATCTGCAGAAAAAGTTGTTATAACCACTATAAGAAGTATTATAGGCCTTGCTGAATTAAGTAGTTCTTCAATTGCATAGATAAATCCACCAATTGGTGCACTAAAGATAGCGGCGATACCAGCTCCACCTCCAGCAGCAACGATCACTCTCCTAAATGCTCTTGGAGCCTTGAGCCATTTTCCCAATTGCCAGGCGACTGAACCCCCCATTTGGACAGATGGACCTTCGGGCCCAAGTGGGAAACCACTTCCTATAGCAATGATTCCTGCTAATAATTTTATTAGTCCAACTTTTAAATTCATTGGTATCGATTTATGTCGCAAATATCCCATTATTTGAATAACACCTGATCCCCCTGCAGCAGGGGCAATTTTTGAGATCATCAGCCCAGACAGAATTCCACCAACTGCTCCTATAGTTGGCAGCACAAGCCAAGGGGAAAAGTCATTCAGAAGAGTGATTCTCCATGATTCAACTATTTTGATACCACTTTTAAATAGAGTTCCCGTAATTGCAGCCCCTAAACCAGTTAGGATTAGCGCAACACTAACTACTAGCCAACGTTTCTTTAGTAGCTTCCTTATGCTGTAATTAGAATTCATGGTAAGGATAGTTATACTTTGGTTTTGGTGATTAATTTAAAACCTTCTTTTTGGATTCAAATTCAGGCATTTGATCAAAATTAAGATATTTATATACATCTTTTGATATTGGATTTATCTTTTTAGCTGCTATTTTCTTGTATTCATCAATTGTTGGTATTCTACCTAGTAGGGAACAAACAGCAGCAAGCTCAGCACTTCCTAGATATACTTTTGCTCCATTACCGAGTCTATTATTGAAGTTACGTGTGCTCGTTGAAAATACATTAGCATTGTCCTCAACTCTCGCCTGATTGCCCATACAGAGAGAACATCCTGGCATTTCCATTCGACTACCAGATTCTTCAAAAATTTTATAATAACCTTCTTTTTTTAGTCTATCTTCGTCCATTCGTGTAGGTGGGCAAATCCATAGCTTAGCTTTATTTACGCCTGAACCTTCTAGAACCTTTGCTGCAGCACGGTAGTGACCTATGTTTGTCATGCAAGACCCAATGAATACCTCTTGAATTAAATCGCCAGCAATCTCACTTAACAATTTCACGTTGTCAGGATCATTTGGGCAAGCAACAATCGGTTCTTTAATCTCATCAAGATTAATCTCGATTACTTCTGCATATTTAGCATTTTTATCTGCAGATATTAGGATTGGATTGTCTAACCAATTCTGCATTGACTTGATTCTATTCTTTAGTGTCCGTTTGTCTTCATAACCTTTCTCAATCATATTATTTAATAAGGCTATATTGCTTCTTAAATATTCTGAAACAGTTGATTCAGATAATTTAATTGTGCAGCCTGCACATGATCTTTCAGCACTTGCATCTGTTAATTCAAATGCTTGCTCTAACTTAAGGTCCGGCAAACCCTCAATCTCAAGGATTCTTCCATTAAAAACATTTATTTTGTTCGATTTTTCTACCGTTAGTAGTCCTTTTTGTATCGCCACCCATGGTATTGCATTCACAATATCCCTGAGTGTAATTCCTTCTTGAAGAGTTCCTTTGAAACGTACAAGTACAGATTCCGGCATATCAAGAGGCATTGCCCCTATTGCAGCTGCAAATGCAACCAATCCAGAACCCCCTGGGAAGGAAATCCCTAAGGGGAAACGTGTATGACTGTCCCCACCAGTCCCGACAGTGTCAGGAAGGAGCATCCTGTTAAGCCAACTATGAATAATTCCATCTCCAGGTCGAAGTGCCACCCCTCCGCGATCAGCAAAGAAATCAGGAAGCTCTTCTTGTGTTTTTAGGTCAATAGGTTTTGGATAAGCAGCCGTATGACAAAAGCTTTGCATAACCAAGTCTGCTGAGAAACCAAGACAAGCAAGTTCTTTCATTTCATCTCTTGTCATAGGTCCTGTTGTGTCTTGGCTTCCTACAGTTGTGATTATTGGCTCACAACTCGTACCCGGAGCAATTCCTTTAAGACCGCAAGCTTTTCCAACTATTTTTTGAGCTTGGGTGAAACTCTCTTGATTGATATCTGGATTATTTGGTCGTATAAATAAATTACTTGAAGCTAGGCCTAGTTTAGAACGTACTTTATCAGTGAGAGCCCTTCCAATCATTAAGGGGATTCTTCCGCCAGCTTGAATTTCATCTTTAATTGTTATTGGCTTTAGATTAAATCTAGTGATTACGTTATTAGACTTCTCAATGGTTCCTTCATTAAGCTTAATTTTTACTATGTC
>QCFS01000040.1 GCA_003278365.1 Prochlorococcus sp. AG-363-M17
ATAGTCCATTGCCATTTTTCGAGAGGCATTGAGAGAAGGTCTCCAGTCCAAGCAACACCAGCGTTGTTTATTAAAACGCAAGGCTTCAGTCCATTCTCCAGCAAGGAATTAATACCTGAAGAAATTTTTGTAGCATCGGACAAATCAACCGACTCATAAAAAACTTTTACGTCTAAACTTTTTAGATCTTCGGCTAAATCATTTAAAGATAAATTGTCTCTTGCAAGCAAAAGCAAATCCCAACCAGCTTTAGCAAACAATTTGGCAGTCTGCCTGCCAATTCCTCTTGAAGCTCCAGTTATAAGTGCGGTAGGCAATTTAAAATAGCAATCAGTTTTAGTTTAGGAAACGAAGCCACTCTCTGAGGAAGTTGTGTCAAGAACCCTTCCGATAGTTCGGAACTTTCTATAACGATTCTCTCTAAGTTTCTCAATTGGCATCGCCAATAATTGATCAAGATGTTTCTCCAACGATTTCTTTAAAAGATCGCCTGCTTTTAAAGGGGCCCAATTATTCCCCCCTGCGGGTTCAGGGAGAACTTCATCAACGACGCCAAGGCTCAAGAGATCTGACGCAGTGATCTTCAAAGCAGCAGCAGCATCTGGAGCCTTTGCAGCATCCCTCCATAGGATTGATGCGCAAGCCTCAGGACTAGCAACTGTATAGACACTGTGTTCAAACATCAATAATCGATCAGCAACACCTATCCCCAAAGCCCCTCCAGAACCACCTTCACCGATAACAGTTGCAATAACAGGGACATCGAACCTAAACATTTCTCTAAGGTTGACAGCGATTGCTTCACCTTGCCCTTGTTCCTCAGCCAATAATCCTGCATATGCGCCAGGAGTATCAATAAAAGTAAGAATAGGGAATTTAAATCGATCGGCATGTTCCATTAGTCGTAGAGCTTTTCGATAGCCACCTGGAGTAGCCATTCCGAAGTTTCTTGCAACATTCTCTTTGGTATCTCTACCTTTTTGATGCCCAATCAAAAGAACTGATCTTTGCCCAATCCTTCCAATCCCGCCAATTAGAGCTTGATCATCACTGCCTCTCCTGTCTCCATGTAGCTCCACCCAGTCATCACAGAACATCTGGATAAAATCCAAAGTACTTGGGCGATGGGGATGACGAGCAACCTGTATCTTTTGGGCGGGAGTTAAAGCCTGAAATATCTCTTCTCTTCTTCTGGCAGCGAGGGTTTCTAGCTGGAGTAGTTGTTGACTTACATCCACCTCAGAATCTCTTGCCAATTCCCTAATTTGCTCGATTTGCTTCTCAAGCTCAACAAGAGGTTTCTCAAAGTCAAGAAGATAACGGCGAGCCATAGCAGTAATTAATAGACGAATTAGGCAATAGCTGCCCGAACATTTTTAGTGAGATTAAGAGTAGAGAAGCCGTTTTTTATTGAAGCCTCTCCAATAAAATCCATTTTTTCAAGAGTTATGTTATTTCTCCCCCAACTAAAGTTAGTGTGACAGCCCTCAAATTCCAAAAGCATCGCCTCAGCGAAACAAGCAAACATTTGCCTTTGAGGTATCTCCATTTCAGCTATTTCCATCATGCTCCACCCTATGTCCTTATAAAACTCAACGATCCCTCCCTTTAGGACATGAACCCCAGGGCCAGAAAACTTTATATCTAAGTTTTTGGGATAGCCCCCATCAATCATCAAACAGGGATTCTTAAGGCTCAGTGGATCAATCTCCAATGTTTTAGGCATGCTTGCCACCCAAACAACTACATCAGCCTTAGGCAAGGCTTCCTGCAAGGAAAGAATTTGACCATTATTCAAATCTGCCTGCAAAGCTTGCAAAGGCTCTTGCTGGCGAGCTACTAGAAGAAGCTCTCCAACACCAGTACGAAAATTAAGCCAACGACATACTGCACTCCCAATATCACCAGTCGCACCTACCACCAAAACAGAAGCTTTACTTATATCGATTCCAATTCGAGGGGCATTTAGTTCTAGCTGTCTACAAATAACCCATGCCGTATGCGTGTTACCAGTGGTAAACCTTTGCCAATCCAGAGTTGTACTTCTTATGTTCTGATGCTTGAGAAGATTGAAATTTTCAAAAATAATCGAGGTAAAACCGCCTAGAGCAGTAATGCTTATATCCTTCTTTTGAGCTAGTTCCATTGCATTTAAGACCTTTCGTCTTGCAGTCTTAAATCTGCCTAACATTTCAGGGACGAAGCAGGAGTCTATATAGGCTCCTTGAATGGTCTTCCCAGTAAGACTTTCTACTTCCACATGCTCTACCAACTGTGGAGGTGCGCTGCACCAGACATCCATGTCGCCTGAAGCTATGTGCTCATAGCCCAGGTCCTTAGCCTTGCGCTTTGCATCTTGAAAGCTTGTGGAGTGTCCAATTAGCCCAAACATTTCCTAGAGAATTTCATGGAACCAATGAGCTAGCTTCAAAGATCGAGGTTAGGTTACCGTGATCCCATGAAATGTTATCTGTTAGAAAATAAGCTCAATTTCTTGGTGCAAGGTTTTGGCAGAACCTAAAAGAAAGACTTGAATACTGAAATCAAACTAATGCTGAAGCTGCCATTCGAGCAATCTCACGAGTATTGAAGCCAATATCAGTCAATGCTTCCTGATAAGCGATCAGGAAATCCTCAATAAGGTCCTCCTTCTCCATTTGGAGGACTGCTGCATCCTCAGCTACCTGATTAAGCATCTTGCTAATCAAAGGAAGATTGGCTTTGTTAGCTTCCACCAGTTCCTCCTTAGAAGTTTCAAAATGGGCTTTAAGCCACTCTTGCCCATAGTTGAGATGTAAATACTCATCCTTAACAACCCCCTCAGTGATCTTCCTCGCGAAAGGGTCTGAAACGGGGATGTAAATGTGATAAGCAGAAATTGCAAAAGCCTCTATCAAGATGGCCTGAATAAGCAAGCAGGTAGGAATTTTCTCTTCAGCAAAAGCCTTCTGGAAGTTTTCATGGAGAGGAGCGAAAAACTCCTTGGCAAACTTCATGTCCGCTGTTACTCCAAGATTTCTTCCACAAGCCATAAAACCTTTCATATGGCGGAGCTCCATTCTTGCCAGATTTTTTAATTCATCTACCTTCTCAGGCATTAAGGATCCAATGGCAACATAGTTATCATGTGCCTCCTGCTCACCCTCAATAACTATTGCGTTTATCCGGCTATAAGCATCCTTGTAAGCCTCTGTTGAGAAATCTGGCAACAGATCAACTGATGATTCCATTACCTCTGTTTGGGACGATTCAAGTGTCTGCATGAATGTCTATAAAGCCTTCAACTTTGAGGACTTTACCCATGTATCGCCAAAAAGGTGTAATCAATTGTTTCAGATGAAGATTTTTTCATATGAGAACGGGAGGCCAATTGCTTCTCAACAAACTTGAAAAAAGCTTGATCCAATGAGCCAATAACTCATCTTTTATAGCCTTACCCAATTCAGAACTAGCTTCCCTACTGTCACCTATTACACCATTATCACTGAGGTCTTTAGTGAGCCAAGCACAAGGAGCATGTCCTTCCAGGCTCCATCCCTCAGGGGGGGGGGGGAATTCTCTTAGATAATTCCTTCTCTCCAAAAGGCCTCTGAGAGCCAACTAAGTTTTTATCCAAGGACAGCATCAAACTTGTCTCTACGAGGCCAGCATGAAGTCCATTTTCTTTTTCATAAGCAGGGATCAATTCACTTAATGATTCGACTCCACTCCACAAGAAACAAGGCAAAACAGCCATTTGAGGAGATTGCAGTCTTAACTGCCTTGCCACAGCTTGTAACAATCCAATCTGGCCCCCATGAGCATTAAAAAATATCAACCTTCTAAAGCCCATTTCAGCCAATTGTTCTCCAATATCCAAAACGACTTGCATAAACAAGTCACCCCGAAGAGAAAGTGTTCCTGGGAAAGCTTTGTGTTCTGGAGAAAAGCCCAAAAACTGAGTTCCCAGCATCCATATTGGTAAGTCTTGAGGCAGTGAATTAAGAACCTCAGAAAGAATCTTCTCAGCAAAAAGCGAATCTGTAGCGAGGGGCAGGTGAGGTCCATGCTGCTCACAAGCCCCAAACGGCCAAACCAAAGTAGAGCCTTCAACAGCTGCGCACTCAGCGGCCTTTGGCCAGGAAAAATAATCAAAGCGGCGAGAGAAACTGCTCATTAAGATCACGCTGTTTGAACACCTTGCCTGTAAGACTGGTACATCTTCGAACCAAAAAGCCCAATGGGCGGATCAGGCAGTCTGCAACCGAACAGGCCAAAAGCCAAGAAACCAAATGCGGCGCCTCTCCGCAACCCTCCTCAGGTTATGCATATAAGCAAACGAGGAGAACAAGAAAGCCTTAAGAAAAAAACATCTCAACAGGAGCTAGATGAGCAAGAATTAAATGAATCGAGCAAATTAGAAATATCTCCTTCTCCTTCTTTTGCTTACACGACGAAGACAAAGGACACAAACAGGGCTAAAAGCTTAACAATGGCAGATATCGTAGGACCTGTTAATCAAGCCTCTAGCAAAAAATCAACATCAGAAGTAAATAAACCCGACTCAAACTACACAGACTCTTTTACTGCCCACAGTGTTGATGACTTTGACTTTGATGAAGATGCCTTTTTAGCAGCACTTGATCAAACTGAGTTAGTAGGAATAACTGGAGAAATAGCCTCAGGGAAAGTTATAGCAGTTGAAAGTGATGGGGTTTATGTAGACATTGGAGGCAAGGCCCCAGGATTTATGCCCAAGAGCGAATGTGGCCTAGGAGTGATTCCTAACCTCAAAGAAAAGTTTCCAACAGGGATAGAAGTACAAGTTCTTGTTACTCGTGAGCAGAATGCTGATGGGATGGTGACAATCAGCTGCAGAGCTTTGGCCCTTAGAAAAAGTTGGGACAAAGTGAGAGAGCTTGAAAAAAAAGGTGAAGTAGTAGAGGTAATTGTTAACGGATTTAATAGAGGAGGCGTTACTTGCGACTTAGAAGGACTAAGAGGCTTTATTCCACGTTCTCAGCTTCAAGAAGGAGACAAACATGAAAGTCTTGTTGGGAAAAAATTTGGTGTTGCTTTTTTAGAAGTCAATCCAGAGTCCAGAAAGCTAGTACTTTCAGAAAAAAAAGCAGCTTCAGTAGCAAGGTTTGCCCAACTAAAAATAGGTCAACTCATCGAAGGTCCAATTGTTGCAGTAAAGCAATACGGTTTCTTCGTGGATCTTGGCGGTGTAAGTGGTCTTTTACATCATTCGATGATTACAGGGGGGGCATTGAGATCCTTGCGAGAGGTGTTTGATTATGGAGAAACAATAAAAGCATTAATCACAGAGTTAGATCCTGGGAGAAGCCGCATTGGTTTAAATACAGCACTTTTAGAAAATATCCCTGGAGAGCTTCTTCTTGAGAAGGAAAAGGTGATGACTGAAGCCGAAGAACGTGCCAAAAAAGCTCGAAACACTCTCAATAACGACGAAAAGGACAAGCCGACTGGATGACTACTTCTTCTAACCAAATTGATAAAGCTAATCCAAGGAAAGCTGACTGGGAGCTTGATTTTTACTCCCGCCCAATTCTTGAAGCAGATGGAAAGAAAAGATGGGAATTACTCATCATCAGCTCTCCTGAACTTTCAGGAGCTGAGCCCTTTAAATGGGAAAAAAGATGTCCAGCAGGAGAAGTTAATTCTATTTGGCTAAGCACTGCTCTTAAAGAAGCTTTAAAAGATGCCCAACAACAAGGATGGGAAGCACCTCTAAGGCTTCGCTGTTGGCGAACTTCTATGAAGTCCATGGTTAAAAGGGCTATTGAGGATATGAATATTGAAATCGTGCCAAGTCGCCGAACATATGCTCTTGTCGAATGGATGGCAGAAAGAGAAAAAAATCTATATCCAAGTGAACAGGGTTATATGGCAGGTCCACTGGCCCCACCCCCTGCCCCGATTCTCAATCAACCCCTTCCTCTGCCTGAAGCCATAAGAGGCGATGCTTGGAGTTGGGCATCTCTATCAATTGGAATGCTCCGTGAAGCTGCCGAATGGCCCATGGAATTTAATGGCTTACTTCCCATTAAAGATGGAATAAATGACAACGTACTCGTCCCAGGCTTAAGGATGTTTAGCAGAACTCGTTCCCTAGCCTTAGCTGGATGGCTAGGGGGCCTAGAACCTGTAAAACTAGTTGTAGTAGGAACACAGCTCATTTTAGAAGCAGGTCAAGATGATCGATGGTTAGTTACTGATCTAGATCGAGATACAGCAAAAGCTGCAAGTATGTCTCTAAGCAAAGCTCAAGAAGAAGGCGGAGGACTACAATTTATTGCTGTACAAGCTACCCCTAACGAAGAACTCTTTAGTGGTTTTTGGATGCTTAGGGATGTAATCTAGAAGTGTATTCTAAGGAGATTAAAAGTAATTTTATACCAAAAGATAATTCAATTATTAATCACAAAGATTATGAAGATTGTAATCAATGGTCTTGTATCACATGCAATGGAAAGACAATATTAAAAGCAGCAATCCTCGAAGAAGCAGGATTTCAACATGGTTTCTTCACAAAGGAATGGGGGAAGGAATTACCGGAGAATCTTGCACATTGCTTTACTAATTTCACTAGTATTCACACTACTAGACAAGTACATGGCTACACAGTTATTGAAGCCTCAAAAATAAACAAAGAATCAATCCAGGAAGCTGATGCAATCATTAGTAAATCGCCTGGACAAAGCCTTTGGGTCTATTCAGCGGACTGCATTCCTATTTTATTTGCTGATAAAAAAACTGGACAGGTTGCCTCTTGCCATGCAGGCTGGAGAGGTGTTGCATCAAAAATATTATCCAATGTATTAAGAAAGTTTAGAGATCAAGGAGATAGGAACAACTCTCTTTTGGTAGCAATGGGTCCATCCATAAGCAGAGAGAATTATCCCGTTGGTATAGAAGTAGTCAAAGCAATCAATGACAGTTTACATGAAACAACTAACAATGAATCAGAAAACCTAGCTTGGATAAGTTGCAAAAGAAGTCAAAAAGACTTCACCAAAGAAAGGAAGATTTTCCATGTCGACTTACATTTAGCAGCCTATAAACAACTAATCGGCGAAGGGCTTAAAAAAGAGCAAATAACAATATGTCCTCTCTGCACATTCAAAGAGAAAGAGCTCTTTCATTCATGGAGACGTGATCACCTCAAATCAACTCAATGGAGTGGAATTGTGGCTAATTAACCTTCTAAGTTTTAATTAGCCAAACATGCACCTGCATAATCCCCTAACTTCAACTAGGGCAAGTTTTATCAGCAAAGCCTTTCATTACCAGACCTTGAGAGACATCCTCAGAAGAGTCAAGCCTGATTACTTTTGACAAGAGCATGCCATCAATCATGCCTTCAGGTCTAAGATTCACCTTTGTGCCTCTTGGCAGCTCAGTCTTCAACCAATTCTTAGCAGCCTCTGGATCGTGAACTTTCACACATGAAAGACGTACCATATAGCTTCGGTTTTGATCACCTACCTGAAGGACTGTTGCACTCCTAACTTGAAAGATTTCAGCAGCATTTATGGAAGTTGGAATACAGACTAAAAGTACAGCAAGGAGAAGAACTAATCGTTTAAGGAGATAGAGTTTCAAAGATTTTCTAGGGCAAAATCAGAATTTATATTCAACTGAGTTTACAAAATTGCAATGAGAAGATTTAACTTCTTCATTTATCTTAGTTCAGGGTCCGAAGGCAAACCAACCATCTGAGCATTACTTTTGCCAGGGGGAACCATTGGATAACAATTTTCACCACGTCGAACATGAATATCTATCAACATGGGGCCTGATTCCAACAAAGCTTTCTCTAACTTAGGTGCCAAATCTTTGCGCTCTGAAATCAAAACACCTCCCAATCCAAAAGACTCCGCAAGTGCGATGAAGTCAGGCATCCCAGGGAGCATATCTGAAGCTGAATAACGTTCCTGATAAAAGCTTTCTTGCCACTGTCGGACCATCCCCTGCCAGTGATTATTGACTATGACAACTTTGACTGGAAGTTGATATTGAGCAATAGTTCCAAGTTCCTGAATATTCATAAGAATGCTTGCAT
>QCFS01000041.1 GCA_003278365.1 Prochlorococcus sp. AG-363-M17
AGCTTCTGCTTTCTTTTGTGCTGCAGCTGCAGCAGCCTTCCGTTCAGCTTCTGCTTTCTTTTGTGCAGCAGCAGCAGCCTTGCGGTCAGCTTCCGCTTTCTTCTGAGCAGCAGCCTTCCGTTCAGCTTCCGCTTTCTTTTGTGCAGCAGCAGCAGCCTTGCGGTCAGCTTCCGCTTTCTTTTGTGCAGCGGCAGCAGCAGCCTTCCGTTCAGCTTCTGCTTTCTTTTGTGCTGCAGCTGCAGCCTTGCGGTCAGCTTCTGCTTTCTTTTGAGCTGCTGCGTTCCTGTCTGCCACTGGTTGATCTGGAAGAAGATGTCAATTTATTCAAGCACTTTTCGAGTGCCTAAGAATGCCGTCACGTTTCTTTTAATTAATTGGATCAATCGATAAAGGATAATCCTTTTCAGCCAAGGATTCTCATTCAGTCCTATTGCTCCATTTCAAGAAATGTGTTTTTGGACATATATCCCAATATAAATAAGTGAGAAAACTTATCTAAGGGAACCAACCAAAAATCTTGAATTAATAAAAGTTAGATATTACTAGCTCAATTTTAGAAAGATATCTTTCTAAAATTGAGCTAATAATAAAGTTCTATATTATTTACTTGATTTGGTATTTTTTAAGACAGGTTCTTTGTTTCTTAGAATCTATAACGTGCTCCGAGACGTGCGCCCCAAGAAGTATGTGGATCAAGTGAACCACTTGCTCCAGCGACATTATAATCTATATCAGTCTTAGAAAAGCTTTTATAAATAAGCTCTCCAAAGAAATCTGTATTTTCCGAGAAAAGATAGCTCACTCCACCCTTGAAGTGCCATGTAAAGGTTTGCTCATTTTCAAGAGCGTATGTCGTACCGGCAATTGTCACGTCATCAGGATCAATTGTGGCGGTACCAAATCCCCCACCTAAGTAAGGTGTCCATTTTTCACCAGCAACATTTGGAACATCAAAGTATGCACTGGCCATATAAGAAGTAGTGTTAAAACCTTCTTCACAACTAACTACTGCATTCTGAAGGTCCTCTGTGCAGCCCCTTAGTTTTCCTCTACTTCTGATAACTGTTCCTTCTACCCTGAAATCACCGAAGTCATAACCAATACCAGCATCAAAAGCACCACCAGCATCAAATTGAGTTTCACCTGAATATTTTGTTCCTGAGATGTCTGCATCCCAACGACCATCATGAACCTCATCAACACCTGCGCCTAGCGTGAAGTACCACCCTTTAGAATCCTGCTCTCCAGGACCACCCCCTGCAAAAACTGGGCTTGGCGCAGCGGCTGCCACACATATACCTAAAGCTAAAAAAGCTTTTTTAAAACCAGTCATTAAATTGACGTAATGATTGAGTCAAATGCTAGTTAAGAAAGTAACAAGCGCTTGTAACTAGGGACATTTTATGCTCCTCCATAGGTTAAAATACCTATATACATTTAATTTTGTCGAGGTTCCAGGCGAAGCAAGGCTGGTCGGCTTCTCAAGCTTGCGAAGAAAGAGGCGCGCGGATTGTGTCATGAGATCCGCCAGTTCGCTTTCCTTCGTCTAGTTAGCAGTCAATTATAAAAATTCAAATTCTTATCTTATGCTTAATTACCTTGGGGATAATTTTGAAATCCTAGTGATTAATCTAAATGCAAAATTGTAACCTGACTCTTAACCTAAAACCTTGTAAAAAAGACTATTGATCTTAACTCGATAAATAGATCTACATAAACATCATTAGAGAAGGGAAAAAGCTAAATACGATTTCACCAAAATATTTAATAGAGAATCAAGATCTCCCAATCCTTCAAAACCCCTGCTAGAATCAAAGCCTATGTAAGGTTCTTGAATTCATTCAATGTCGACTTTAAGACGATTAAGAACTGTCTTCAATGACAAAACTGGACTTGATGTGATTAAAGTTTCAGGTGCTCATACCCTTCCAAATGCATTAAAGAAATTAATAAATGAAACCTCTATAGATCTTGTACTTGATATAGGGGCCAACGAAGGTCAATTCAGTGGTTCATTGATTGACCTGGGATTTAAGGGGAAAGTTATCTCTTTAGAGCCGGTATCAAATGCTTACAAGGTACTAAAGGAAAAGTCTTCAGGAAATAAAAATTGGAGTATACATCAATTAGCTGCTGGCGATAAGAATGAGTTGCTAGATATCAAGGTATCTAAATTCAATGTATTCTCTTCTTTTCTAGAAAGGTCTAATTTCACAAAGGCAAATTGGGGAAATTCAGACGTAGTTACCACAGAGAAAGTTGAGACAGTCAGAATTATAGATTTTATAAAAAAGCTAGATTTGATAAACAGAAAAAAAAATATTTTCCTTAAGATAGATGTCCAAGGTTACGAAGATAAAGTCATCGAAGGGACTTTATGTGAGGAAGGAAATATTCCTAAAGATATTTCAACAATAATGATTGAAACAAGCTTAAAGCGGACTTACGAGAATGAATTGTTACACGCTGAAATCGACCAGTTACTTTCATCTCTAGGATTCAGCCTAGCATTTATATACCCTGTAACTCGTGCATCAGACCTCAGCCTAAATCAACTTGATTGTATTTACATCAGAAGCAATAGTAGACTCAACAAATAAACAAGTTATGGTCCTATATTTCCTAGGATTATGAATTAGTTATAGGAGATCTATTTTCGCTAAAAAGGATCACTTTGAATGCTAATTAAGAAAAATCTTCTCAAAGATAGTCATAAAGATTTTGTTAATCTGCAGGCCTTAAATTGCATTATATAGTTTACAATCTCTGTATCGGTCAAATGGAAAAAATCAATTATAGAAATTGCTCTAATAACTCATTGTCATTGTTAATATAACTAATTTCGAATAGCTGCGTATGCTCTTTCTAGGGAAGGCAGCTTAACTGCAGACATAGAGCAAACAGCTGCGAAGCAATCTAGATCACCAAATGTATTGATGCATCCTGCAACCTCCTCCCCAGTTAAAGCTCTTTTTCCTCTAAAAATATCTTCAGCTATTTTCAACCATTCAGGAGGTTTGGTTGCGATAAAGTCAAATTTTTTAAACTCATTCCATGCCCGCTCAGGAGAAATATTTCTGTCAAGAATGATTTGCTGAAAAGCCTTAGCTAACTCTATGCTGTAAATCTCTGCATCCTTATCAGTTATTGTTTTTTTTATTTTAGTCAATCGGGCATCGATGAGTCTTTTAATCACCTTATCAGAGTCAATAACTAAGTCTTCTAATTGCATCTGCTCTCCTGTGACTGACAAAGATCCAGAAAGAATCTCGATAGCATATTGAATAATAGTCAAACCTGCTTTTTTTGCCTCCCATTGAATTATTCTATGGAGATCTTGGGAAATATTTAATTTTGTCTTTTTTGAAAGCAAAGCTATCGCATTGACTTGACAGATGATCTATTAAAATATAACACTAGTCTAAAAAATATCCAACTATAAAATAAGTTTTATCCTTACAAATTAGTCTTCAATAAAAAATGTTTGAGCTATAGATAAGATTTTATTGCAATCAGATTACTGACAATGTGGCCTCCGCGACCCATTCAGTGTTAATGCAGAGTTCTTCAAGAAAGTCTTCGGCAGACATCTTAAAGATTTCGAGATCTGGACAGCTATGTATGATCACTAGGTTCCCGTCATCATCAAATTTATATTCTCCTTCAGCAGGCTTATGCCAATCATTTTCTTGATCTTGAGGTTTATAACCCAAGCCCTCAAGTTCATGTAGATAGTGAGCATAGATAGTAATATGAAGCATATGTCTTTCATCAAATTTCCCATCATAACTTTCGTAAAATTCTTCCCATGACTTTGGGCCGTAGCTATAGTTTCTATAATCTGTAAAAGGAATCATTGATAATAAGCAAGAAAAGTCAAACTGATTTCTTATCTTCTTCTCTTATCCACTCTCTATACCATTGACGATCATCAAGCCATCTAATTACTGGCCAATTAAATAAAGCAGAGAGAAAAAATATTGAATATAAAGGGAATAAGCTTCGATCTTCAGTTGCTTGCCTACATTTTGATTGAAGAGTTTTCTGCTTAACAGAAGATACTTCTATGTTCTCGGACAAATGACTACATATAGATTCTGAAAACCTACCTATCCCAATCCACAAAAAAGAAGCTGGTACTAGACTCATAACAAATGCTGTAACGAGTGCTCGCCGAGGTGACATTTTTGTTCTCATGGCAAAATCATAAAGGGCAATTGTCTTGATGAACTACTCCTCGGCAAGAAGTGGTCTAATGAATTTACAAGCTACTTTCGCTTAATAAAAGGGGCATTGATAGCCCCCTTTTATTAAGCAAGGATCATGCAGCTACCATTTCCATTCCCTGTTCGTTGAACAAAGGGATAGTTTCTGTGACCAAATTCTTAATAGGGCTAATCAAACTATTCTTATCAAAATCAACCATAGGATCTTTTACCCTTGCAATAAACTGCTGAAAAGTTGGCACCTGCTTAAAGAAGCTTGTTATCTTTTGCTTGTAGCCACTAAGGCCACTTTCAAATTGTCTCCCTTTTACAGAGTCCACAAACTCTTCTGTAGTAGGTATTGTTACTGAACTCACTAAATTTTGAACGTAATCTGAAGCGAAAAGTTTCCAGAATTGATTCATGAGAATAAGCTAAACCATGTAATGCATGTCAAAGTTCACACTTGAAATGAGGTATATCAATATGTTCTTTTGATAATTGTCTTATCTAGTAATAATTTGGTTGCGTAATTTCGTTTAAGATATTGAAAATCGATTTGACTTTTAACCACCCTTAAATATCAGAGCCTTTGCAGTCTCAAATCCAAGGCCAATATTCGCACCTACAACAAAAGCTATTCGCCAAGTCTGATGGGGATATCTAAAACGATCCAACCCATAAATGACCTCAAAGCATTGAATGCTATATAAAATTACGTATAGCTCTGAAATTCAACAGGTTATCTGGCTAGATCGCAGGCTCTAAGCTTAATGAAATTCCTGACTGAATTCTAATGAAAAATAAAGAGGCCTTAATAAACAGCTTAGCTAAAAAGGCAATTAAGATGTCAGGGTCCTGCTCCTCAGAAATAGAAAGATGTTGCTGGGTAGTTTTACATGAATACCACCACGGGGCGAAGCCATTGGAATATGACGTAAGAGATATTGATGAAGCCCTATATCTAAGTATTCTTAAATATGCAAAAAAGCAAATCTAAGCTTTTCCTTTAAAGCTGCAATCAGAAGCTCCCGTAGGTGTTACTTATTGGAAGAGTCTTCCAACCTCAAAAGCACCAAGGGAAGACAAGAGTGAACAACCCAAAAGATTTCATGACAGAAGAGATTCCTATTAAAAAGAAAGTACTGAATGTCTTAGGTGAACCCTTAGATCTCTGTAGTTGCGAACCCCTTACAGGCTGGTACAGAGATGGGAACTGTAAAACGGACTCGTCTGACCATGGCCAACATACTGTCTGTTGTGTGGTAACTGAATCTTTCCTGAGATACAGCAAAGCGCAAGGGAACGACTTGACAACACCTATGCCTGAATTCGGCTTTCCTGGACTTAAGCCAGGAGATCACTGGTGCTTATGTGCGCTCCGATGGAAGCAGGCTTATGAGGATGGGATGGCACCATTGGTCCATATAAGTGCTACTGAAATCAGCACTTTAAAAGTCATTGGACTTGAGAAGCTTATTCAACATGCCTATAGCGACAATCAAAGCCAAAAAGAATGAACCAAAAACGCATTACTCTTAGATGGCCGAAAGCAATAATTTCCGGAGCCAATCGAGATTTCAGTCAAGAAGCTAAAAGGTATTGCAATCAAGGAATTGTTATCTTGACTTTAAAAGAATCTCCTAAGGGATAAAGTCTTAATAGCAGTGATGGTTCTAAAGGTTCTCATAAATATAGACAATAAAATCAAAAGTTCTATGGGTAACTATCACCGATGAATGAATGAAATCTTTTGATCTACGACTAGCGAGAAGCTCTGAAATGCAGCATCCTATGAAAGCAAAGCGATATCATTAATGAAAAGCATTCAAAAGCTTATCTTTATATTAGTTGCACTCACTCTGATTAAAGGCTTCCAAGAGCCAGCAAAAGCAAAGCCAGTAACATATAAGCTCCGAAATGGAGATACAATTTCTGGAGAGTTACTAGAAATGCGAAGCACTAATGATCTAAAGGTTATTTCACATCCATATTTAGGAATAATTACAGTTAAGGCCTCATCAATTGTTGTTCCTAAAGTGAAATATTGGACGACAAACGTTGAGATGGGTTTAGATGGTAAAGCTACCACGGCAAGCAGTTCATTGGGATACCTATTAGATGTAGACACTTTATACAAAGACTCTGTAAAAGAACTTCAACTATCCTCAAACTATGAGTTCAAAAGAACATCTGAGTCAGGATCAAAAAACATTACAGCAGTCAACAAATCAATAACAACTCTTAGGTATGACAAGTCACTAACAAACTCATGGACCTCCTATTTTTCAACCAACTATGAATACAATGCTTTAAGCAAAAAAGGTATAAATGATATAGGTTCATCGGCTGGCATTGCCTATAAGCTTATAGATAATCCAAAAACCCGGCTAAGAATTTCAGCTGGGCCGTCGATCCAATGGATTCATGGAGGTAGCAATTGCTCTAAAAGTTCAGAGTGCGGAAATATAACTCCTGGGAGCGTATTCGGAGCGAATTTACAATGGTCTATCAATGAAAAATTAAAACTTATACTTGACAATAAATATAATTCAACATTCATATCTGACTCATCTATAAGCAATCAATTCTTGACCTCATTAAAGTTCTATCCATCAATTTATTCAGATTTATATTTATCCCTAAGCTATCAAAATATCTACGATCAAATAAAAGAACCCAGCCAAGAGGATAGTTACAAGCTCAAGCTAGGGACAAGCTTCTGAGGGCTCGATCAAATCAAATCGTCAAGAAGCCACAATCTCCTTAACAAACTGTTAACATTCCGCAACATTACGTAACTGAGTCAGTTCGGCTCGCGTTGAATGCACGATCTCAAGTATCCTCAAGGTCTGAAATCCATTCCTGTCAAAGGGATTAAGCCTGTCATTGCCGTGACAATGGCCACCAGTCGCCAAGGGCTATCAGTAGTCAACCATCTCTCCAAAAAGGGTACTTTCAAAGTCCGCGCCATTACACGAGACCCGTCGAGCCCTAAAGGGCTCTTTTTATCCAAACTTCCAAACGTAGAAGTATTAAAAGGAGATTTACTAAATAAACAATCATTAATGGAATGCTTTGATGGTGTTTATGGGATTTTTGGGAATACCACTCCAACCAGGGGTTGGATGATTTTTTACGGGAGCATGGATAGAGAATATGAATTATGTCAAGGACGCAACTTGATAGAAGCAGTGAGGGCAGTATCCCTGAAAGGT
>QCFS01000042.1 GCA_003278365.1 Prochlorococcus sp. AG-363-M17
ATAGAAGTTTGAGAATGGTCAATCCTTCCCCATATATGGCCTTTTTTGACTTTGGTGATTGGCAGTTAATTGGCTCTAGTCCTGAAGTAATGGTAAAGGCAGAGCCTGTTCAAGGAGGAATTCGCGCAAGTCTCCGTCCAATCGCGGGGACACGTCCTCGTGGAAAAACTTTTCTGGAAGATCAAAAACTTGAAAAAGAATTATTGGCTGATCCGAAAGAACTTGCAGAACATGTGATGTTAGTCGACCTGGGAAGAAATGACCTTGGACGAGTTAGCCAGCCAGGAACTGTGGAAGTTAAGCAACTCATGACCATAGAGAAATATTCTCATGTGATGCATATTGTTAGTGAGGTTGAAGGCTTTCTCTCATCAGAGAATGATGTATGGGATCTTCTTATGGCCTCATTCCCTGCTGGGACAGTTAGTGGAGCCCCGAAAATTCGAGCAATGCAATTGATCCATGAATTGGAGCCAGATGCACGTGGTCCTTATTCAGGGGTTTATGGTTCTGTTGATTTAGCAGGTGCTCTAAATACTGCCATCACTATTCGAACAATGCTGGTTAGTCGGCATCCTGAAGGAGGGTTGAAAGTTCAGGTCCAGGCAGGGGCAGGAGTTGTTGCAGATTCAAGCCCCAATGCCGAATACCAAGAGACCCTTAACAAGGCGAGGGGAATGCTGACGGCTCTTGCTTGTCTTGAGGCAACTTCATCATGAGAAAGTCTTTGTTGTTGAAGGGATTTGAGGTGGAGCTTTTCACGGGAAGACCAAATGGAGAGCATGTTGGAGTTGCAGTTGCCGTTCAGAAAGAGTTGCCTGAGTTTGTTAAAGAGCCTGATCATCGAAACCTTGAGTACATCACAGCGCCTCAAGCTGATTATGTTTTTTTGACCGAGGCTCTTTTAAGTCCAAGAAGAAGACTTCGAGCCTGGTTAGAAGAAAGAGGGCTAACAATTATTCCTGGCAGTACGATGAGCTTGGGGAATAGTGATGTGTTTGAGCGTTCAGATCCATTTAATTCATATCATGATCTAATTGAGTCCACTTATTGGACAAATGTTGTTACTGCGAGTATTCATATCAACTTAGGCATTGAAGACTATTCGCTTCTATTTGCTGCTCTACGTTTGGTGCGATGTGAGGCGGCTTTGTTTCTTGCCCTTAGTGCAAGTTCTCCTTTCTTAGATGGCAAGCCAACTGGTATGCATTCTCAAAGATGGAAGCAATTTCCACTTAATCCAACTGATGTTCCATTATTTATGGATTATGAGCATTACGTGAGTTGGATTGAAAAACAGTTGGCTAATAGAACGATGAATAATGAAAGACATTTATGGACATCTGTTAGGCCAAATGGACCTGCTCGACCATATGAGTTAAATAGATTGGAATTACGAATTTGTGACCTAATTACCAACCCTGCAATGCTTCTAGCATTGACAGCTTTGTTGGAGTTGAGAGTGCTTAGTCTATTAGAAGAACCAGACAGGCTTGATCCTCTAAAAGTGAGTCATTTGTCATCTAATGAGTTGGCTCACTTGAGTGATAATAATGATCAGGCGGCGGCTCGAAATAGTTTAGAAGCTAGTTTGTCCCATTGGAGTAATGGACGTCCAATTTTGTGCCGCCAATGGATTGGAGACCTTTTGAAAGAGGTAACTCCATTAGCTAAAGATTTGTCTTTATTGTCTCAGCTTTCCCCACTTTATGCCCTATTGGAGGATGGTAATCAAGCTATTAAATGGCTAGAAGGCTATTCTTCAGGTTTGAGCATTGAGACTTTACTAAAGGAGGGTATTGCGACTATGAGAAAAGAAGAGATTCAGAATGTTGATAAAGAGGCAATTTTTAGATGATTATGCATGAATCTGATCAAAGGATTTCTAAAGAAGGACTCAAAGATGCAGGTCGTTTATTAGAACAACGTCTTGAATTAGTTGAAGATCTTTGGCAGACAGTTTTGCGAAGTGAGTGCCCACCAGAACAAGCAGATCGTCTTTTGCGTTTGAAGAAGCTTAGCGATCCAATGGGTCTTGAAGGTGCCGATGAAAATGGTTCAAGTGTTGCTATTGTCTTGTTGATCCGTGAGATGGATTTAGCAGAAGCAATAGCAGCTGCTCGAGCTTTTTCACTATATTTTCAGTTGGTCAATATCCTTGAACAACGAATAGAAGAAGATAGTTATCTAGCAAGCATGAAAAGTTCAAGGGTCAATCTTGCTGAAGAACCTTTTGACCCTTTTGCCCCTCCTTTAGCTAGTCAAACTGACCCCGCAACATTCAGAGAGCTTTTTGAAAGACTTCGCAGGCTTAATGTTCCTCCTGCACAACTTGAGATGCTTCTCCAAGAATTAGATATTCGACTTGTTTTTACTGCGCACCCTACTGAAATTGTTAGACATACTGTTAGGCATAAGCAGAGGAAGGTAGCGAGTCTTCTTCAATATTTGCAATCTGATTCAGTTGCCTCTGTATCAGAAAAGGAGAGTCTTAGAACTGAATTAGAGGAAGAGATTCGACTCTGGTGGCGAACTGATGAATTACATCAATTTAAACCCTCAGTATTGGATGAGGTGGATTATGCACTTCATTATTTCCAGCAGGTATTGTTTGATGCAATGCCACAGTTACGACGTCGTATATCTACAGCCTTAGCTGCAAGTTATCCAGATGTTCATATACCACAGGCTGCTTTTTGTACTTTTGGTTCATGGGTTGGTTCAGATCGTGACGGCAACCCTTCTGTTACACCAGCGATTACATGGAGAACAGCTTGCTATCAACGTCAATTGATGCTTGAGCGCTATGTAACTGCAGTTCAAGCACTCAGAGATCAGTTAAGTATCTCTATGCAATGGAGCCAGGTGAGTGCTCCATTACTTGAGTCGTTAGAAATGGATAGATTGCGCTTCCCTCATATCTATGAAGAAAGAGCAGCACGCTATCGATTAGAGCCTTATCGCTTGAAATTAAGTTATACACTTGAGCGGCTTAGATTGACGCAACAACGTAATCAACAACTAGCAGAAGGTGGTTGGGAAACTTCTCAAGAAAGTCTTAATTCAGTCAAAAATCCAATAAATGTTGTCGAAGCTCTTCACTATGGATCTGTTGCTGAATTTCGTAGTGATTTAGAACTAATTAGAAATAGTCTTGTAAGTACAGATCTTAGTTGCGAACCACTTGAGACTTTGCTTACGCAAGTTCGAATTTTTGGATTTTCTTTGGCTAGTTTAGATATTCGTCAGGAAAGTACTCAACATAGTGATGCGATTGATGAATTAACTCGTTACTTAAATTGCACAAAGCCTTATGAAGAGATGGAAGAAAGTGAACGAGTGAAGTGGTTAAAAGAACAATTAGAAACACGTCGACCATTGATTCCACCAGCGGTTGACTGGTCTCCAAGTACTGCCGAAACATTCGCAGTATTTCGTATGCTTCATAGACTTCAGGAGGAATTTGGGAGCAGGTTGTGTAGAACATATGTGATTTCAATGAGTCACAGTGTGTCGGACTTATTAGAGGTTTTGTTGCTAGCTAAGGAAGCAGGTTTAGTTGATCCTATTGCTAGACATGCGGAATTGCTCTTGGTGCCTCTTTTTGAAACTGTTGAAGATCTTCAGCGTGCTCCTTCTGTAATGAAAGAACTTTTTGAAACACCTATTTATAGGAATTTACTTCCTCGTGTGGGAGAGAAAGCACAACAACTTCAGGAGTTAATGTTAGGTTATTCAGATAGCAATAAAGACTCAGGTTTCCTTTCAAGCAATTGGGAGATTCATCAAGCTCAGATAGCTCTGCAAAATCTGGCTGCTAAACAGGGTCTTGTTTTAAGGTTGTTTCATGGTCGAGGAGGCTCAGTTGGTCGAGGGGGAGGTCCCGCATATCAAGCAATTCTTGCTCAACCTAGTGGAACTCTTCAGGGAAGAATTAAGATCACTGAGCAAGGAGAAGTTCTTGCTTCAAAATATAGTCTTCCTGAGCTAGCACTATATAACTTGGAAACGGTTACAACTGCTGTTTTGCAAAATAGCCTAGTTACTAATCAGTTGGATGCGACTCCAGAATGGAATGAATTAATGACCAGACTTGCAGCTCATTCAAGGGAGCAATATAGATCGCTTGTGCATGATAATCCTGATTTAGTAGCTTTTTTCCAACAGGTGACTCCTATTGAAGAAATTAGCAAGTTGCAAATTTCTAGTCGTCCAGCTCGTAGAAAAAAAGGAGCTAAGGATCTTTCAAGTTTGAGGGCTATCCCTTGGGTATTTGGTTGGACTCAGAGTAGGTTTTTATTGCCAAGCTGGTTTGGTGTTGGCACAGCATTAGAGGCTGAACTTAAAGCTGACCCGGATCAGTTAGAGCTATTACGAACTCTGCATCAAAGG
The DNA here is from genome assembly GCA_003278365.1 of Prochlorococcus sp. AG-363-M17. GTDB lineage: Bacteria > Cyanobacteriota > Cyanobacteriia > PCC-6307 > Cyanobiaceae > AG-363-P08. Next base: position 4,393 of record QCFS01000042.1, read on the forward strand.
TGGCCTTTTTTCCGAATGCTGATATCTAAAGTTGAGATGACTTTATCCAAAGTAGACCTTGAATTAGCACATCATTATGTAACTAGCCTTGGAAGGCCGGCACATCGAGATGCATTCAATAATATTTTTGAAACTATTGCCAGTGAATATGAACGGACTAAAGGATTGGTCATGGATATTACCGGGCAGTCAAGGCTTCTAGGGGCTGACCCAGCCCTTCAACTTTCCGTAGATCTTAGGAACCGAACTATTGTTCCATTGGGCTTCTTACAAGTTGCTTTATTGAAAAGATTGCGAGATCAAAATCGACAACCCCCAATGAGTGAATCTCCAGGCAATGAAGGAGATGGGCGTACGTATAGCCGTAGTGAACTTTTGCGGGGTGCATTATTAACTATTAACGGCATTGCTGCAGGAATGCGTAATACAGGATGAGTTTTTAGATGCTTGCAAGAAGGAATTCATCGATAGCAACGTTGCCTCCAGGATTTATTTTGCAGCAAGAAATCCCCCCATCCCCTAGAG
>QCFS01000043.1 GCA_003278365.1 Prochlorococcus sp. AG-363-M17
CCAAGAAATAAGCCTGCAAAAGTTAGCAGCAAAGTCCAAATTAAGCTGCCTGCAGTAGTGCAAATAACAAAAGGCATTAATGGCATTAATTCAATGCCAGCCGGAACAGAGATTAAAGTACGTATTCCAGGAACCAAGCGACCCCAAAAAACCAACAGATAGCCATATCGAGAAAACCACCGTCTACTTCTAGACAATTCTTCTGGACTAATCCCTATCCATCTTCCATGAAGCCTAAGGAAAACTTCTAAACGCTCTTCATTGACTAACTTACCTATGTAATACCAAGGGAACGCACCTAACAACGTCCCTAATAAGCCGGCCAGAACTACTGGTAGGAAAGCTAATTGGCCCTGCTGTATATAGAAGCCTCCAAGGGGCATTATTAATTCAGAAGGTATTGGAGGGAAAAGATTCTCAAGAAACATAGCCGCAAAAATTGCGAGGTAGCCCATCCACTCGTTAGCTTCAACTGCTTGACCAATTAATTCAGGTAACTGTGTGATGATCTGAGAAATCTCCATAGATGCTTATAAAGGATTAAACAACATATTCACTTAAAAACTCACTACTAAATATTAATATCGATAATGATTTGGCTTATAGGGACCATCAATAGGGACACTAATGTATTCAGCTTGCTCTTGAGTAAGTTCAGTTAATTTCACTCCAAGCTTATTAAGATGTAATTTAGCTACCATCTCATCTAATTTCTTCGGTAAAACATAGACCTGGTTATCGTAGTCATCTGGCTTAGTAAATAATTCAATTTGTGCCAATACCTGGTTAGTAAAAGAATTACTCATAACAAAGCTTGGATGACCCGTTGCGCAGCCAAGGTTAACTAATCTTCCTTCTGCTAAAAGAATAATCTTATTACCACTTGGCAAAGTAATGTGATCAACTTGTGGCTTAATTGATTCCCATTCATAGTTTTTCAAAGAAGCAACATCTATCTCATTATCAAAATGTCCAATATTGCAAACAATTGACTCGTCCTTCATCTGCAGAAGATGTTCATGCCGAATAACCTTGAAGTTTCCTGTTGCAGTAACAAAAATATCTACATCTTTCACAACATCATCCAGTCTTACAACACGATATCCTTCCATAGAAGCCTGCAAAGCACATATAGGGTCAATCTCTGCAACCATTACAGTTGCTCCCAAACCTTTTAAAGACTGGACTGAGCCTTTCCCAACATCCCCATATCCAATTACAAGTGCAAGCTTGCCTGCAACCATTACATCTGTAGCTCTTTTGATTCCATCTACTAGTGACTCACGGCAACCATAAAGATTATCAAATTTACTTTTAGTAACTGAATCATTTACATTAATCGCAGGGAAAGTCAACTCTCCCCGTTTCTCCATTTGATACAACCGTGCAACTCCTGTAGTCGTTTCTTCCGTTACACCTTTTATATTGCTTCTCACTCTTGAATAAAAATTAGGGTCTTCTAAAAGCTTGCGACGTATAGAAGCAAATAATGCAATCTCCTCTTCATTGGAAGGATTATCTAAAACCGAAATATCTTTCTCAGCCTTAGTTCCTAGTACAACAAGTCCAGTAGCATCACCTCCATCATCCAAAATCATATTGGGACCAGATTCTTCACCCCAATCCAAAATCTGATGAGTGAAAGTCCAGTATTCATCAAGAGTTTCGCCTTTTAAAGCAAACACTGGTATGCCCCTGGCTGCAATTGCTGCAGCTGCATGATCCTGTGTAGAAAAAATGTTACAAGAAGCCCAACGGACCTCTGCTCCCAGATCAACAAGAGTTTCGATAAGAACTCCTGTCTGAATAGTCATATGCAAACTTCCCGCGATACGGGCACCCTTTAGAGGCTTTTCACCCTGATACCTTGCTCGCAAGGCCATCAGACCAGGCATTTCGGTTTCAGCTATAAGAAGTTCCTTTCTTCCAAAATCAGCCAGGCCTATATCTGCGACACAGTAATTGTTTGTTATCTGCATTGAAGGCTTGGAGTGTGAAACTGCCACCATGATGAAAAACGCCCTAAAGGGAATTGTGAAAGAGTAATCTCTGCAAAAGGAATGAGGCTTTGGAACCTCTTATAAGACAATCTACAGATCAGGCCTGGATGCTTAAAGATCTGGCCGAGACCAGAAATCTAGGCAAACATCTTATTGAAGAATTACCTAGGTTTGAAACCTTACTTTTGAAAGGCCCTCTTGGGGCAGGTAAAACTTCCCTAGTGCAAGGAATTGCAATAGCACTAAAGATAACCGAACCAATCTCAAGCCCCACTTTTGCATTATCCCAGCATTACGCAGGAGGCAAGCGGCATTTGATCCACCTAGACCTTTATAGGTTAGACATTCCAGAAAGTGCGAATGAACTACTGCTTCAAGAAGAAGAAGAAGGAAAAAGCTTAAACTCGCTAATTGTTGTTGAATGGCCTGAAAGATTAAGCATTCAACTCCCTGAGGCTTGGCAAGTATCACTGAGTTATGAAGCCAATGGAGGAAGAAATGCTCAACTCACACAACCACCTTTTAATGCTAAGAATCGATTTAACTGAAGCGTCGTTGGTTGAGGTTCAATTGCACCAGATCCACCACAAACATAAGCACCACTAGCTGCTGCATAAATAATCATGTCTTTAATATTCTTAGAGCCATCAAATAATTCAGCTGATACTCTTTTATGGATCAATCCAGCTGTAAACGCATCTCCAGCACCAGTAGTGTCAATTACAGCATCAGGGATAACTGCCTCAATGCAACCTTGTTCACCATTAATAAACCAATTGATCGGCTTAGATCCATCAGTAATGACTACATCTGGCATACTAGAAAGCGCATTTGAAATATATTTAGGATCATCATTATCGAAAAACCAATCAGCCTCCTCTTTTGCAAGCTTAACTAATGATGATTTATTCAAAACATGGAATATTAAATCCAACGCTAATTGACTTGGAGCACTATCTGGAGATAAATTCACATCCCAAAAAGTAGGTCTCCAATTTACGTCAATAGCAATTTTAATGCCTTTATTTAATGCATAATCAACAACCCAGATCAATGAATCACGCGATAAATTTGATGCCAAGGGTATAGTTCCTATCACAAGCCAACTAGCATCACTAAATAGATTAGGGCAAACATTTTTCAACTGATTAAGATCCAAAGCTTGATCAGCAAATCCATGCCCAAGGTCGCCAACAAACCCTTCAAAAAATCTTTCTCCTTTTAAATCTCTACGTACTAAAACAACTCTTGTTGGTCTCTCAGAGTCAGATTGTAATCCAATAAGATTAAGACCTCTTGATTTCATCAAATCTCGAAATTGATTGCCAGGAAGATCATCACCTAAACGGCCCAAGAAAGCTACATCTGTTCCTAGTCTTGCAAGAGCACATGCAACATTTGCTGGTGCACCTCCAAAGCGATCTAAAATAGGTTTATCTAGTAATGGGTCGCCACCTAAAGGGCCTAACCGGTCGACTAAACCTTCTCCCATGCAAATAACCAAAGGCTGCGAATGTTTCACTAGCTCAAACTAATAAAATGCTATTTAAAATAAGATTAATCCTAAGGGGGATTGTGATCAATCTCCAGACTTAAATATTCAACTAAAGCCTGGATTATTTTTGAATTGGCAGCTGGAAACGGATATTCATGCAATGAATTTGGACTGACCCATCGAACTTGTTGACTAGCCAAAGGTTTGGGGTCTCCTGAAAGCCATTTGCAAAGATGCACTATGAAGCGAAATTGCTTTTGGCCATATTTGTGCTCTAGCTCAATCAAACGCTCTTTGACCTCAACATGAATTGCTAATTCCTCAAAGACCTCACGCTCTATAGTTTTCTCAATTAATTCTCCTTCTTCTTGTTTCCCGCCAGGAAACTCCCACATTCCAGCTAAAAGACCTTTATCTAAGCGTTGATCAATTAAGACATCTCCTACCTGGTTCAAAATGACTGCGATGCCAATAACCTTTACAGGAAAAAGTTTTGATTTATTTTTCAAAGGAAATCGCCTTACATTGCCTAAAGAATAAGCAGAACAAACCTTTTGGAAAGGGCATGATTGACAAGTTGGATTAAAAGGCGTGCAGACCAAAGCTCCAAAATCCATTAAAGCTTGATTAAAATCCCTTGGCCGTTCTTTATCTAATAAGTCATTACTCAAACTCCAAAAGTAATTTTCCATATTTACTTGTGGCTCATCGAATGCAGTTAAGCGTGCTAATAAACGACGGACGTTGCCATCGAGTATTGGAAATGGATAATTAAATGCAGACGAAAGTATGCTTCCAGCTGTAGTACGACCAATTCCTGGAAGAGCCATCCAACCTTCTAAAGTCCTAGGCCAAGGAGAATCCTTTAACTTAAAAGCCGCTGCATGCAAACGATGTGCTCTAGTGTAATAACCCAATCCCTGCCAAGCCAAGAGGACCTGATCCAAACGTGCTTCTGCTAAAACTTTTTTATTAGGGAAAGCCTTCATCCAACGTTCCCAATAGGACAACATCACTCGTACTTGAGTTTGTTGAAGCATGATTTCTGCAATCCAAATCGGATAAGGGTCCAATTCACCATCTAAAGCCTCTTTTGAGTTTGAAGTTATAAAGTCAACTGAGTAATATTTCCAAGGCAAATCATGACGACCAAAGCAATCCCACCAAGTGAATAGTTGTTTTCGTAATTCTTCGATCAAAAACAATACTTTCATATGAGCAAGTATGATGGATTGCCCTAAGCTTATGAGGTCAACACAAAAACAAAATCAGAATATCCTCAAATACTTATGAATTTTGTTTAGAATAACTGAATACTTTCATTAT
>QCFS01000044.1 GCA_003278365.1 Prochlorococcus sp. AG-363-M17
ACCTAGGAGACTCAACATTTCGAAGGGTCATTCCTTTAGGGTATCTAGCAATGGCCAATGGTACTATGCTGATTAATACAATCAATGCAGATAAAATTAAAGATAAGGCATATGCATAAGTAGCAGTATTAATTGGAATTATACTTAGGTAAAACATCGTGTATTAAGAATAAAATAAACTAAAGAATATCAACTCTAATGATAGACATAATTATGTATTTGATTCATCACGTATTTGTTGTGTAGTGGTTGGACGATCTCCTTCTGTATTATTTTCATCAACTTGATCTGTTGTTGATATGTCTTTCGGTGGTTCGGGATTAATTGAGCTTTCGACCTCAGTAGTTTCTGAGATTTGATTGTCTACGTTAATCGTTGAAACTTTTTTTACTTCTTGTGTCATTGAAGGCTGGTTCTCTACTTGGTTTTGATTTGTTTCATCGTTATTATCAACAGTTGATTGCGTTTCGGCTGGTTCTGTAACGACCAAATCCTTGAGGATAATAAATAGTGATTTGAGATTAGAAAATAGTGCTTTCAAATTAACAAGTATCTCAGCAAGAAGAGTTTTTATTTCTTCTGCTTTGGCATTCTTACTCATAAGTAAAACTACTGAAGCAACACCAATAGCAATGACAAACAAGAAAAAAAGGAAGAACATGAATTAAGAAGAGTACTGGTTTTACTAAAGATCACTCTTAATTGGCAGTAAATCAACCCTTAATGGTTAGAGCATGAAGATGCCGTAATGATTATTACCCTAAAACGTTTAAAAATTTTTAAATAAGGGAAAAACCATAAAAGAGAACATCGAAAGAAACTAATCTTATTAGATTTTTGCGATTGATAAGCCAGGGTTATGGCCGAATAAGTCGATTTTGGAGAATCCGATAATCAATAGTGCTGTTCGCAATGCGAAAGCTAATTATTTGTCAAGCAGCCTTTGGCGTTCCAATTTTCACCTGCTCCTGCTCCAATGCAACTCTTACAGCTTCTGCCATTGGATTGTTTCCCTTGGCCTTAGATGCCTCAAGTGCTTCTACTAGCTTGAGTTTTTGTTGTTGGTCCATCAGTTATGGAAAGATCCATTCCTTAATTGACATACCTGTCTAACGCAAAACAGCCAGCATGGCTAGCCCAATACCTTCATTTGTTAAGAAAAGCTAAAGAGGCCGCTTATAGTTTGTAAGAGCCCTGTATTAGCAATGGTTTCGGGTGAATCGTAAATGGAATAGCATCTGAAAATAGAGAATCGCGATAAGATCCATGAATCATGAAAGTTCGATGAAGCAAAGTCTGGATTAGTTATTGGTATTTTTCTACAGAGCCTCTATGAATAAACAAGGACTCATCAGCCTTTCATCAATTAGTATTGAAGTAACAGCTTTGCTACAGGAACATGATGAAGCTCAAGCAGCCTCTATATCCTTTACTGGCAATATCGGTTCTGTTAAGTGGATGCATTTTACGAGATAAATATGAGTCAATCATTAACAATGGATTTTTACTGCCAAACCAAAGTGAAACACGAGTTACTGAGCAGGAAACAGTATATATATTCTGTGGAGAAGGGGATATTCAAGAGTATATAGATAAGGGATGGAAAGTAATAGAGACTGAAGAAGAAGAAGTTCCCTGTAGCTGGAAAACCGGTAAAGCAAGGCCTGGTTGCAACTTAAAAGATAAGGGTTGTAAAATAAGTGTGCCAGATCAGATGGGGGCACAGATAAAATATATCCTGGAAAAGGATACAACTATTAAAGACCAGGATTAATACAATTTCGAAGTTAGATTATTGAGTTATTGGTACTTGCCAAAAAGCAAGAAACACTCTAAATAAGCATAAAAGTAATAATTAATTGTATTTAAAAATAGAAATGATTATCTAATAAATAAAAATTTTAAGCTATTTGTTTTTGGTTGTTCTAAATTTATAGCGAATTTAGTGCATAAGATAGGTTAGTTGAATCATGTTTATAGCTAGAAAGCTGAGCTGAGCTTTTAATGAGTTTCAATAATGTAGTTTCAGCAGATCTGTATTGTGAGTCTAGATTAGTACCTATTTGCTCTAGTGTTATCCTATCTTTCTCATCTTCAGATAGATCAACATCTATATCTGGACTAATACCATTTTCATGTATATCCTTGCCACTAGGGGTAAGATATTTTGCAATGGTGACTGTAAGGCCCGAACCATCGGACAAACTTCTAACTGACTGAACTAGGCCTTTACCAAATGTTTTCTTTCCAACTAATAATCCCCTCTGATTTTCCTGTATTGCTGCAGAGAGTATTTCACTAGCACTGGCTGAGCCTTCATTAACTATGATGACTAAGGGTAAATCTGTAAGTGCCTTTCCATTAGCCCGTCGAATATCCTTAATTCCATCTCTAGTCTGAGTACTTACAATAACTCCCTTATTTAACCATTGACGTGCTATATCGACACTAGCCTCTAATAAACCACCAGGGTTACTTCTTAAATCCAAGACATATCCATCTACTTCCTTCTTCTCAAAATTAGAAATGGTATCACTCATCTCCCTAGAGGCATTTGCACTAAATTGCTTTAATCGGATATAACCAATTCTATCTCCATTTTTAGTAATATTAAGGTGACTATGTGTTGAAAGTATCTCAATTTTAGCTCTGATCAATTCTACATTTATTAACGAACCATTTCGTTCAAGACCTAAATTAACAGAGGTTCCTTCCTTACCTCTAATTAATTTGACAGCATTTTCTATAGTCATATCTTTTGTAGATTTATCATTAATTCTCTTGATTACATCATTTGGCTTCACACCTGCTCTATATGCAGGTGTACCTTCTATTGGAGAGACTACAACTAGACTATTAGTCTTCTCATCTAATGACAGTTGTATACCAACACCACTAAGCTGTCCTGAAGTATCAATTTTCATTTCCTTGAATTGTTTAGGGTCAAGGAATCTCGTGTAAGGATCTTCAAGACTAGACAACATATTAACTATAGCCAAGTATGAATCTTGCTTGTCTGGATAATTCTTTGAGAGTAAATCTTTGCGTAACTGAGTCCATTCCGATTGATTATATTTACCTGACGAATCAAGATAATCTCTATATATGATTTGCCAAACTTGATCAATTAATTCTTTAGGACTATTAACTATCCCTGATGTAGATCCACTGGGCAAAGCTAATGCTAATTTGTCAAAAGAAAATAATGCTGAAACAAAACCTAAAAAGATAGAAAAGATAATTTTTCTTTTGATGGACGTCTTCATACCTATTAATCAACAATTGAAATTAATAATAAGCATTTAATCATACAAGCTCTACCATCAAGGATCAACCCACCTTCCATCATCCTTTATTAATTGAAGAAGAGCATCAACTCCTTTATCTTCTGGTACTTTGGATATTTCCTCTCTTCCTCTATATAGTGCAATAACACCTGGTCCCTTACCAACATATCCATAATCTGCATCTGCCATCTCCCCAGGCCCATTAACAATGCATCCCATAACAGCAATATCTAATCCTTTTAGATGTTGAGTTGCATTTCTTACTTTATGTACTACATCCTCAAGGTTAAATAATGTTCTTCCACAACTAGGACAACTGATGTATTCAACCATCGTCTTCCTAAGGCCGATTGATTGCAATATTGAATAACATACAGGAATTTCTTTTTCTGGAGCTTCAGTTAATGACACTCTAATTGTATCTCCCAATCCTTCAGATAATAAAGTTGCAATACCAGCAGTACTTTTGATCCTTCCGTAATCACCATCACCAGCTTCAGTAACACCTAAGTGAAGAGGGTAATTAAAACCTTCGGAATCCATTTTGTCAGCCATCAGTCTATAAGCTGCAAGCATCACAGGTGCCCTTGAAGCTTTCATTGAAATAACTATATTGTGGTAATCGAGTTGATCGCATATCCTTACAAATTCCATGGCAGACTCGACCATGCCAAGTGGAGTGTCTCCATAAGAAAACAACATACGTTCTGCTAATGATCCATGATTAACACCAATTCTCAGAGCTTTATTTTGTTTTTTGAGTTGTGCAACTAATGGCTTGAAACTATTACAAATTTGTTCACTAATTGAAGCTATTTCTTGCTTAGTATATTCTTTGCGATTTGGATCAGGTGTTTCAAACACAAATAGGCCTGGATTAATCCTAACCTTATCTACATGGTTAGCAACCTCTAACGCAATTTTCATTCCATTATGGTGAACATCTGCAACCAGAGGAACATGTTGATAACTACTTTCTAGACGTTTACGTATTTCCCCAACGGCCTTTGCATGTGCTAATGAAGGTACTGTTAATCTAACAATTTCACAACCTATTTCATGAAGTCTTCGAATAGCATCAGTTGAACCTTCAATATCAAGAGTGTCTTCATTGATCATTGACTGAACACGAACAGGATGATCGCTACCTATTGCAATGTCACCAACCATCACAGTACGCGTTGGTCTTCGATTAATCGTTGTTGCATAACGACTAGAACTAATATCTGGAATTTGGGCCAAGCCTGCATTCATCTTGATTGATCCCTAACTGTTTTCAACACTGGCATAGTTCTGACCAGATGAGTAGATATGAAGCCTATCTCTAACCTTAACAAGGTCACTGCGAGTGAGAAACCTTGGAGAACCTGGTTTCAATGAAGGATTCCTCAAAAGATATGCAGGATGAAAAAGGGGCATCACCAGCCACTTGTCCAAGGAGATCCATTCTCCTCTAATCTTAGACAAACGTCCCCTGAACCCTAGAAACTCTTCTACAGCAGTAGCAC
>QCFS01000045.1 GCA_003278365.1 Prochlorococcus sp. AG-363-M17
ACCGACTTCACCATATTCATTCTCGATTACGGCGATTCGTTTGCCATGCTCTTCACTTAAAATCTTGTTAAGAAGAGTCGTTTTTCCAGAGCCTAGAAAACCAGTAAGGATTGTAACTGGTACTTTTTGTTCGATAGTCATTTTACTTTGTTAATTGATGAGTACAATGAGAGTCTTCTAAGGACATATCTATTAACCAATTTTTATCTATACCAAGCAGCTCAATAGCCTTTAATTCAAAACTATCAAGTTCAAAGTAGTTGTAAGGAATATTTATTCTTAAGGTTAAATTATTTTTCTCTTTTGAAATGGAGTGATTGGAAAACCCAAGTTGTTCAATATTTCTATTGAAATTACTTGAGATAGTTAGTTTTAAGATCTTTTTAAAATTCCATGGAGGCTTATCCATAAAACTTGCTTGATCTTCCCAGTATTTCTTGTAGGACTGGAACCCTTTCTTGATGTTCATCGATCACTTTGTTTAAATTTACTTAAAGATTAAAGTTAGTATTAGTAACTCATCGCTTGGTTAACGAATCAAACCTATTTGCAAGTTGATTTCCTGTGCCCTTATTGCATGAACCACCCAAAGAATTAACGATTGTACAAGTGTTATAAACAGCGACAGAAACAGTATTTCCATTAGTCATTAGACCATCAACAAAAATTTGTTGTTTTGCTATAGGGGTGGAAGTCTGTCGACTCAAGTTTTTTAATAGTTTTGAAGGAGGTTTTTGCTCGGCAAAAAAGACTTTCACATTTTCTTCTTTTAGCTCGGCTAATACTCTCGTAATGTTTTCTGGTCTAAGGCTCGATGAATGACCAAGAAAATCTAATAAGCTAATAGTTTTCAAACCAAAAGCATCCCCGTAGTATTCCATCGCTTTGTGCCTAGAAACTATAGTCCTTTGATCAGAAGGAATTGTCGCTACTTGTTTTTTTGTCCATTGATCTAAATCTTCTAAAATAGAATTAACAGATTTAGTTCTTTCACTTAAAATGTTCCTATTTTCTCTATCAAAAAATGAAATGTTCTTCTTGATATTTTTAGAAATAATATTTCCCATTTTGATAATGTTATGAGGATCATGCCAGATATGAGGGTCTGCTCCTCCATGGTCATGGTGATGATGATCACCGCCCTCGTCTGGAACTTGTACTATCGCTTCAACATCATCGCCTGATACATCTTTAAAGAAATGCTCATCGGCTTCAAACTCAAAGGGCATATGCTCAGTAAAGAATACATATTTACCAGCTTTTTTAATTTCTACATTGAATGTTGTGCTTTCTTTCCTCTCATTAAATGTGAGAACATATGCTTTTTCCTGTGCAACAAGTTTGTCATTATTGCGTTTAAATTCTGAATTTTTGGATTCTAATAATTCTTCAGCAAGTTCTTCTGATGCTTCAATATCACCAGACTTGAGAATGACCATTTTCATAGCAGGATCGGCATATTCTCCATCGACTTTTGCAAAAGACCATGTGTAGGTTCCTGGTGAAAGTTCAAAGACACCAGCCCATTCAAAAGCTTCTTCTCCATGACCTTTGTCGTGGTCGTCATGATCGTCATGCTTCGCAGATGACTGATCATCGTGATCATCGTGATCATCGTGATCATCGTGATCATCGTGATGGTCATCAATCTCTATTGCACTTACACCGACAACAGTAGTTATGGGATTATCTTGCCATTTTTTTATTGCAGGAGTCATCTCTTGACCAAGGGTGAAAACTTGACTTGCATTATTTAGAGCTTGAGCCTGTCTAGGAGAAAATTTGACATCATGAACGTCTACTTTTCTGCCAATCAAACACTTAACTTGCTTTGAAGGTGGAGCAATTGCCTTGACCAAGTCACATACCAGAGGCTCTATTGCAACTATTGATTTCTCGTTAGCATGTACTCCTTGAGCCGTTCCAGATAAAAGAACCGCTCCTGCTATAAGAGAGCTTTTTAAAATGGACCTCTTATTGAAAGAAATTCTATCGTTTGAAGGTTCTAAACGGGCTGGCATATAAAAGATAATGAAGTGTCAGCATAATGATAATCATTTTCATTTCCACTTGATGTGCTTATTGCTATTTTGTGAGCAAATGCTCTAATTCATGGCCAACTTAGTTGCTGAAAATTTGTCATATTCTTATTTGCCCAAAGGTCAAGTTGCTTTGGATCATGTCTCAGTTGAGATCAACACAGGAACGTTGACAGCACTTGTCGGCCCAAATGGTGCTGGTAAATCCACATTGTTAGGCCTGCTCAAAGGGTATCGCAAGCCTGCAAAAGGGGAAATTACTATTGATGGGAATCCTTTGAAAAACAGTCAATCCCAAGTCGCTTTAATGCCTCAGAGAAGTAGATTGAACTGGAATTTTCCAATCACCGTTGAAGGATTGGTTTCTTTAGGTCGAGTGAATTATGCAAGATCAACATGTTGTGAATTAGAAGCTGCCCTCCAACGAGTGGGAATATCTTCTTTAGCAAAAAGGAGGCTTGATTCTTTATCTGGCGGACAACAACAAAGAGCATTACTTGCAAAAACTTTAATGACGCCAGCAAAAATATTTCTTCTTGATGAACCATGTTCTGCATTGGACCCTCCCGCAAAAGAAGACTTTTTATCGATTATGCGTCAGATTGCTGATGCTGGAGGATCAGTTTTTATTAGTAGTCATGATTGGGGTGCATCTCTAAACGCGTATGACAAGGTTGTTGCTCTTGATAAAACTATTTTAGCTTCTGGAACTCCTTCACTAGTCAAAGAAAAACTTGATTCAATTAGCTATATCCATGGTATCAATTGCGGTGGTTGATTTTCATCAAATACTGGAAACTTGGTGGTTGATTCCTTTTTGCGTAATCCTCTTCACAGGAATACTTTGTCCAGCGATGGGTACTGTATTGATTACCCATAAGCGTCTTCTACAAGTTAATTTAATCTCTCATTGTGTACTGCCAGGGTTAGCTCTGGCAGTAGCACTTGGTGTTAGTCCTTCTATAGGAGGTGTTTTTAGTGGCTTATTGGGAGCTCTTGCAGCAGAAGGTTTGACCAATAAGAAAAATGAAAATTATGAAGCAATAATGAATACAATTCTTGCTGGTTCCCTTGGACTTGGTGTCCTCATTATCCCTCTTCTTGGAATTAGGATTGATTTGGAATCTGTTTTATTTGGGGATTTATTGACTGCAAATTTGGGCGACTTATTAAGAACTATAATTTCTTTTTTAGCATTTATATGTTTGATGCTTTTTGGTTATGAAAAACTAGTACATATTGGATTAGACCCAGAAGGGGCTGCTGAAAATAGCATAAAAGTATCTTATTTAAATCTAGCTCTTGGCCTTACAACTGCACTTGTTATTGTTAGTTCAATGTCTGCTATTGGAGTCATTCTTGTAATTGCTTTGCTTTCTACCCCGGCCTTACTAGGCCTGCAACAAGCCCCATCTTTATGGGTTGCTATGGTTAGATCTTCAATCTTTGGGTTTATATTATCAGCTTTAGGTTTTTTGCTCGCGATTGTTTTCAATTTGTCCCCAGGTCCCCTTATCGCTGTTTTATGTATTTTCTTAGTAGCATTGTTGCCTAGCAAAAGAAATAATTGATATATCTTTTGTAATGGGAACTATCGAGTTATTCCCCATGGTTTTAAATTAAAAAGCAGATCTTTATGAATGAAAAACCCCTGACAAAGCAGTGTGTTGGAACAAAGTTGGAGTAGTAGTATTGAGATTCGCCGAGACTCGTTGCAATAACTGAGCCGTCAGACCTTACGTGAGTAGTACTCCACAACAAGTAATTCATTTATCTCTAATGCAACCCACTCCCTTTCACATCTCCCAGTGATTTTTGCAGTCATTTTGGACTTATCTAATTCAAGATGTGGAGGAACATTCGCTAAGCCAGGGAACTCAAGATTTGCTTCTGCAAGTTTTTTGCTCCCTTTTCTTTCTCTTATAGAAATCACATCACCTGGTTTGCACTGGTAGCTAGCAATATCTAAAACATGTCCATTTACCGTGACATGTCCATGATTGACTAGTTGCCTTGAGCCAGGAATGGTTGGACCAAATCCGAGCCTGAAACATACATTGTCAAGCCGATTCTCAAGAAGTTTGAGGAGGTTGGTTCCAGTTGAACCATCTTGAGCACGTGCTTTTTTTACGTATCTGACAAGTTGCCTTTCTGAAATCCCATAGTTGAATCTCAACTTTTGCTTTTCTTCGAGGCGAATGGCATATTCTGAGCGCTTGCGACGGGCTTGGCCGTGCTGACCTGGCGGATTAGACCGTTTTGCGGCCTTCCGGGTGAGACCTGGGAGGTCTCCCAAGCGCCGCGAAATCCTCAGCCGAGGTCCGCGGTATCTGGACATAAGAACTAGAGATGAAGGAAAATTGCTAGTAGGA
>QCFS01000046.1 GCA_003278365.1 Prochlorococcus sp. AG-363-M17
TTTTGTAGATCATTCAATACCTCTATCTTGATGACAGTAGCAAGTCCTGAAATGACAGATCGGAAGGCGGATGCTCTTGCTTGTTAAAACAAGAGGAATTGTTTGTATAAGTAAAGGTTTACCTGAGGGGAGGGGTTATCCAAGACAAGTCCTCTGTAATGGCAAGGTTGACACTCTCCGCTCTTGAAAGGGTCTGTGAAGATCCTTCTTCTTGGAATGATCCAATTGTTTATAGAGCAATCTTAGTTAGCGGCCTTTCGGTTTTGGTTGCATCAAACAAATTGTTGATTGAGGATTTGAAAGATTCAGGCCTTTGATCGGATAATTAAATTAGAACTCAATTCCTTGTTGAGCTTTTATCCCTTGTTCTTTAAAAGGGTGATGAATTAATTTCATTTCAGTTACTAGATCTGCAAGTTTAATGAGTTCTTCACTTGCGCCTCTTCCAGTTAATGCTACATGGGTCACAGGAGGCCTTCTTGATATCTGATCCAAAACTTCTTTTATTGGGAGATATCCCAGCTTTATGGCAATATTTATCTCATCTAGAATTACAAGTTTGATATCAGGATTGCTTAAATATTCTAATGATTTTTCCCATGATTTCGAAACCAAATAGATATCTTTATCTCTATCTTGTGTTTCCCAGGTGAAACCTTCACCAAAAGCATGGAAGGTTAGAGAGTCCCCAAACCTTTTCAGAGCATTTACTTCCCCTGGCTGCCATCCTCCTTTTATGAATTGCACTATTGCAACCTTTTCATTGTGTCCAAGCATTCTAAGTGCAAGACCAAGAGCAGCAGTTGTTTTACCTTTTCCATTCCCTGTAAAGACAAGAATTAGCCCTTTTTCTTTAGCTCTTTCTCCTACTCGTTTGTTTTGTACTTCCTTTCTACGTTGCATTCTCTGGCGATATGAATCTTTACTTTTTTCAGGGGCTAAATGACCCCCTATCCCAAGCTTTTCAGCTTCATCATCGAGATGATTACTTTTAGGACTTTCTGATGATTGATTGGCCATTAGTTTTCGTGCTTGATAGTGTTTTTGGATAGCGCTGCATCAACTGCTTGTTGCTGATCACGACGTGTGATCCAATGATGATATGTCTTTGTGTGAATAGAAACTGAATGTCCCATCATTCTTGACGCAATCGTATCTGGAAGGCCTATATGTATAGTCCTTACTGCCCATGCATGTCTTAAATCATAGGGAGTTAAAGGCATTTGATATCGTCGAAATTGTTCGGAGACGCGTCTTCCAACTTGTTGAAGTGTGGTTTTTTTGAGGTCGATATTTACTTTTGGTAAGACTTTCTTCCCTTCTCCGAGAAGTTCTAGTTCAAAGAAATCAACCCATTCAGGATGGAAAGGCCAAACTTGATGCTCTCCTGTTTTTGTCCCAGGTAGTACACGGATAATTCTGTCTCCTCCTTTTTTTAAGGAGGAGAAATCACAAAAGAATATTTCGTGATTTCTTAGTCCATATGTTGCCATGAGTCCATAAGCAAGACGCCATTGAGAGTTTGGGATTGCCTGCCAGGCTTCAAGAATCAATTCGTCACAAGGAAGTTTCCGAAAACGTGCCTGATCAAGTCCGTAGCCTCTGCTTTGTGCACGCCAGTTAATTGGCAAGGACAGCTTTAAATAATCAGCAAATGCTCCGATAGCAGTTGCACATTGTTGGCGGCTTCTACTGTTCTCTGAGTAGCTAATTAGTACCTTTTCCATAAGAGTGCTGTCTAGACGAAGCTTTTCTTTTTGAGCTGTTTTTAAAAGTCGATTGAGATAAGGCAAGTAAGCGGCGGTCCATGTGGTCTTTCTTCCGGAAATGGTTGTTCGTCTAGTTGGATCAGAAAAGAAATCAGATTTAAAGCGATTTATTGCTTCTTCTAAATCGGAAGACTTGGCATCTTTTTGATTTGGAGATGCCTTTTTTTCCCAATCTTTCCAGTTGAATTGGTTACGGTTGAGTTGTAATACAACTAATTGAAGTAATTTCTCAGCTTCTTGAAGTCCATCATCACTGGCTCTTAACTGAAGGCTTAGCCGTTGTACCTTTAGATTCTCCTTGCATTCACGAGTTGGGAGAGGGCCACGTAAATTCAATCTGTCTCCTCTTTGCTCTATTCGCAAGGAGACACCTTTATTTGCAAGCCCTAAGTTGACTTGTTTCAGCTTGGTGCTGATGGTCATTTAGTTAAAGGATTAGTTGTAGCTTGACGCTTATCGGGGCTACCCTCAAGTTTTTATTACCGAACTTTCTTTTTCTATGGCTCGTGTAGGTGTCCTCTTGATGAATCTTGGAGGCCCCGAGAGAATAGAGGATGTTGGCCCTTTTCTGTATAACCTATTTTCTGATCCCGAAATAATTCGACTGCCAAATAGGTCTTTACAAAAACCACTGGCTTGGTTCATAAGTGCTCTGAGGACGAGTAAATCTCAGCAAGCATATAAAGCTATAGGAGGTGGTTCACCTTTACGGAGAATTACTGAACATCAAGCTAGAGAACTGCAGAGTGAGTTAAGACAAAGAGGTAAAGATGTAACCATTTATGTGGCAATGCGTTATTGGCACCCGTTTACAGAGTCCGCGGTGGCTGATATTAAGGCTGATGATATTAGTGAGATTGTTGTCTTGCCGCTTTATCCACATTTTTCATTAAGTACAAGTGGATCAAGTTTTCGTGAATTGAATCGGCTAAGGCAGTCTGACCCTGTGTTTAAAGAACTTCCTTTACGATGTATACGAAGTTGGTATGACCATCCTGGATATCTTTCTTCTATGGCGGAGTTAATTGCTCAGGAAGTTCGCCTTTCAGAAATGCCTTCTGAAGCTCATATCTTCTTTACTGCTCATGGAATTCCAAAGAGTTATGTTGACGATGCTGGTGATCCTTACCCAAGTCAGATTGAAGAATGTGCTTCTTTGATAATGATTGAGTTGAAGAAGATTTTGGGACATGAAAATGAATTTTCGCTTGCATATCAGAGTCGAGTGGGACCTGAAGAATGGATCAAGCCTTATACCAATGAGGTCCTCCAAAAGTTAGGTGCTTCCAAAACAAGGGATTTAGTAGTTGTTCCAATTAGCTTTGTAAGTGAACATATCGAGACACTTGAAGAAATTGACATTGAATATAGAGAGCTTGCCTTGGCTTCTGGGGTTGTGAACTTTAGAAGAGTTCAGGCCTTGGACACTTATCCAACTTTTATTAGCGCTCTTGCAGATCTGGTTGTTTCAAGTCTTGATGGTCCAGAAGTCGCTTTAGATGAAGCAGTGAAATTGCCAACAAGAATTAAGCTTTATCCTCAAGAGAAATGGCAATGGGGATGGAGTAATAGCTCTGAAGTATGGAATGGAAGAGTTGCAATGCTTGTCTTTTTGGCATTTTCCTTGGAACTGATTACTGGGAAGGGGCTCTTCCATTATTTGGGACTACTTTGATTGTTTAGATATTGAGAATCAAAAGAAACAGAACAAATAATCATGAGAAACCCATACCTTTTGCCTGTAAAGCTAATAAATATTCAAATTTGTTGTATTTCTTTTTGCGAGCGATTGGCGAAAAATTCATAGGCAAGATATATGTCTTGACTGTGGTTTGAGGCACCTTTTTTTGTCTTTAATTCATAAATATCTCGAGAATTCCGAATTTAATTTGCTGACTTAGTTCTTCTCGAGGCATTTAGCGCCTAATGTTGATAAATAGATTG
Source organism: Prochlorococcus sp. AG-363-M17 (assembly GCA_003278365.1). Taxonomy (GTDB): domain Bacteria; phylum Cyanobacteriota; class Cyanobacteriia; order PCC-6307; family Cyanobiaceae; genus AG-363-P08. The sequence goes on from QCFS01000046.1 coordinate 3,714, forward strand.
CCTTTTGCTTTTGCGGTGACCCTTACCTCCTCTAATAGGACCTTATTGAATAAAGGGGATCAAGGTCCTCGGAGAATTTCAGGTGCAGATGCGCTTATGGATTCTCTGAGAAGGCACGGTGTTGAGGTTGTTTTTGGCTACCCAGGAGGTGCAATCCTTCCTATATATGACGCAGTTCATAAAGCTGAAGAAGAAGGATGGCTTAAACATGTACTTGTTAGGCATGAACAGGGAGGCTCGCACGCCGCTGATGGGTATGCGAGGGCTACTGGCAGAGTTGGAGTTTGTTTTGGGACTTCTGGACCTGGCGCGACCAACCTTGTCACAGGAATAGCGACAGCTCAAATGGATTCCGTCCCAATAGTTGTCGTTACTGGTCAAGTTCCTCGCCCAGCAATTGGTACAGATGCTTTTCAGGAAACAGATATTTTTGGGATCACTCTTCCAATCGTTAAGCATTCATGGGTAGTAAGAGATCCATCTGATTTAG
>QCFS01000047.1 GCA_003278365.1 Prochlorococcus sp. AG-363-M17
AGTGACGAGGCTTCGCAGGGGTTTGAGCTATGCGATCTGAAGGGAGCGCATAGTCATAGGAACTAAGTAGAAAATCTTTTTGATCAGCCACTATAAATATAATTTAGGAACAATTTTGGATAGAAACCCTTAAAACGTAATTGCTAAAAATAAAATCTAAACTAAGCAATTAATGTTTCAAGACGAGTTTCAATCAAGTCTGCCAAGTCCTTGAGAAAAGCAGCCCCATCAGCACCATAAACAACTCGATGATCAGCAGTAAGGTTTACTTGCATCTGCCTTTTAACAGATATAGAACCATCCTTGCCAGCAACTACAACAGGACGAGACGCTGCTACCGCCAGTATTGCCCCAGTCCCAGGCGGCAATATTGCATCAAACCGATCAACACCAAACATTCCTAAATTCGAAAGAGTGAAAGTACCTGTGCTGTACTCTTCAGGCTTTAACTGCTTCGCCCTGGAACGCTTAACAAGGTCTCGCCATTGTCCAGACAACTCAATTAAATCGATATGGTCAACATTCTGGAGCACGGGGGTAATTAACCCGCCGTCTTCCATTGCTACTGCAACTGCAACATTAATTTGAGAGGGATAATGCATACCTTTATCTCCAGTGAAAGCGTTCACCTGCGGATGTCTTGCAAGCGTCACACCAACAGCTTTCGCAAGCAATGCTGTCATAGTAACGCCACTTGGCTTTAACTCTTTATAAAATGCGTCGAGTTTATCAGTAGAAATTGTATATCCAACTCTGAAGCATGGAGTTGTCAGACTTGACTCCATGTTGCGATTAACAGCCTCCTGCAAAGTATTAAAACTAACTTTATCTCCAGGAGCTCCGAAACTTTTTCCAGTTAAAGAATCCTCAGTTTTATCGACTGCAGAAGTGGTCTTTTCCTTCTTAAAAGAGTTTGTGGTTGTTGTTAATGCCGGAGCATTGCTTTCTGCTATCCACGGGACAGTAATTGGCTGACCAGTAACCTTTTTAACATCATCTTCTTGTATACGGCCATGAGGCCCGCTCCCACGGACCTGCGAAAGGTCAACACCTTTCTGGAGGGCTAATTTCTTTGCTCGAGGCGTAGCAACTACCCTCCCAGTATTACCAACTGAAGGCAATGGCATGGCCTGCTGCGGGCTTTCAACCATTTCATCCTGTTCTTTGGTTCTAGATGAAGAAGGAGAATTTGGCGAAGGAGCTGAAATGTCTTTTTGAGGACTAGGGGCTGAGTCCGATTGAACCTTTGAAGAAGACTCAACTGAAGTCGGAATATTTTGTGCTTGAACCTCCGAAATCTCTTCCTCAGTCTCAACGATTAAACCAATGGTCTCACCAACAGGTGCTGTGCTTCCTGCTGGCATAAGTACTACGGCAAGGTATCCCTCCTGGAAAGACTCCACGTCCATATCGGCTTTATCTGACTCAACGACCAAAACAGATTCACCTCGTCCAACCTTCTCACCTGGTTTTTTTAGCCACTCAACTATTTTGCCCTCCGTCATGGTGGAGCTAAGCGCAGGCATAAAAATGTCGTGAGTTGGCATATCTCAATCAGGGAAAGAAATTTAGTGGGGTGCCCATAATGCTTGTTAAACGGTTTTGTGCCGGGCACGATCAAAAACTACTTTAGTTAAGTTCGTGCTCTTACACCATTCCTTTGAAATCTGTATTAGATGAAAAACCGTTCAAAATAAAGTACTAATGTGCGTTCTGAGATTCATCAGATCCTTAATCGGTTAATGAATTATTCACCTTCTATCGATTGAACGACGCCATCCTTAACAAGAATCGCTACTTGCATCTTCTCCACTAAATTATCGCCAACTTTGAGATCGCAAAAACTTTCTATCTGTCCCTGGTCAACAATCTGCTCCATTTCTAACTCCCGAACTTGAGACTGCTGATTAAGCAAGCCGCGCTTCTGCTCTTCTAGTTCAGATCTCTTGGCTGCCACCTGCTGTTGAATCTGAGCAACCTGATCCTGAACCCTTGGATCCAGTGGATTGGCACTTTGATTGCGAACCTCATTTACTACTTGCTGACCCTCCTGCTCTAATTGGGCCAACTGCTGATCAGTAGAAGAAATAGCATTACTGATTTCCTTCTCTGCGTCCTCCTTCCATACTGGTGTAACTACCGCTCTAACAGTAATAGAGCGTTTGACAGTTAAAGCCTTACCTTCGATCATAATCCCAATTAATAAGCAAACTTGCTTAAAAGCAAAAATAGATTAGCCATTAAGATAAATCAATGAGGGTACTTATCCTCGAAAAATAACTTCAATTGCAGACTTATATCTAGTGGAGATTTGGTCACGCCGCTGCTTGAGAGTCTGAGTTAATAAACCATTCTCAATAGAAAAAGGTTCGACAAGTGCTACTCCCATTACCCTTTCATCTTTTCTAGAGCCCTTCCTTTTGCTTAATAAAGTATTCACTTCAGCCTTAAGCATTTTTCTCAATGAGGTGTCTCCAGGGGAGCTGCCTAAATCATTTGGAGATGTTAATCCCTTTTCCTCTAACCAAATTCTGATATTTTCGAAATTTGGAACAATCAATGCTCCCAGTTGGCGCTCATCCTGACCTACTAGCATAATTTGATCTAATAATGGGCTAGCTAATAAAGCTTCTTCAAGAGGGCCTGGCTCAATATTTTCTCCACTACTTAGAACAATCGTATCCTTAGCCCTGCCTGTTAAAACTAAAGATCCATCCGGCAAAAGCATTCCAATATCGCCAGTATCGAACCATCCTTGATCATTTAGAACCTTAGACGTTTCAACTGGCTTACCAAGGTAACCTGACATCACTTGAGGCCCTCTTACAAGAACACGCCCAGGCTTAGAAAAACCAAGAAGTGTTTTTTTCTCAATATCAACTATTTGAAATTCGGTATTTGGCAGAGGGGGGCCTGAGGTTGCTCGAATATTTCTCCAAGGTCTTCTGCAACTCACCACTGGACTGGTTTCTGTTAAGCCATAGCCAACAAGCATCTCTACGCCTAAGGCTTCAAAGAAAGCATCCACATGTGGAGCGATCGCTCCACCACCATTAATAGGAAAGCGTAATCTTCCTCCACAAAGCTGAAGAAGGACTTTGGGCCAAATAAAAGTAGAAGCAAAGCCATGAAAAGGCCAACGAATTGTTGATTCACAACACGCGCCGAAACGACGGATAAGGCTTGCAGGCTCAAGCATCAAATTTCTTGTAATCCGCCTTGACTTTGTATAAGCGTGACTATTAGCCAATGCTGTGTTGATCAAAGCTTTCCTACTCAGAGGCATTTTTTTAATGGCGTCATCAAAACCAGCCTTAACTGCTTCCCAAAGGCGAGGAACTGTAACCATCACTATTGGCCTTACTCTTGGAAGATCATTCTTTAATTGCTTAATAGTTGTATAAGTCTGCGAACATCCGCAGGAAAAAAAGTAATATTCGGCACTTCTTTCATATGCATGCCATATAGGCAAAACGCTTAATACAGGAGAACCTGGCGGAGGATAGGCCACACATACAAGAGATTTAATCTGATGGAGAAGATTTGAATGATTTAAAGGAACCCCCTTAGGCTTTCCAGTGGTGCCAGATGTATATAAGACAGTTGCAATTACAGATTTAGCAGAATCAAGCCCTCTGCCAGAATTTACTGGCAATTCTCGCTTATCAGTCCCAAGGGATAAAAACTCATCCCAACAAAGTACTCCTTCTGCAGTAGGCCCTTCTAACTGAAGAACAAATTTCAGTTTTTTTGATTCAGATTCCGAAAGTTCAAGTTTTTTCCACAACTCTGCATTCTGAATCACAAGCGCAGTAGATGAAGAGTCATTCAAGATGTAACGAAGCTCATCAATTGGAGCAGATGCTCCTCGAACTGCATTTGCGACATCAAGACGCATCAATGCTTGATCAGCCACAAGCCAACGAGGACTATTTTCTGCAAAAAAACCAACCACTTGTCCCTTTTCCAGCCCCAGCGCATAAAAAGCTGCTGCTGCTATTGAGATTCGTTCAGAAAGTTCTAAATAAGAGAAACGCTCAGGATGGGCTGCATGGGGAGCATCGACAGCCGTGAGATTGCCATGATGTTCAGCCAACCA
>QCFS01000048.1 GCA_003278365.1 Prochlorococcus sp. AG-363-M17
TATGGAGGCTTTACATAATGGGCTGTCCGACTCGGAAATACATAAAGATTCCTTGGCTCTTTAGACCACTCGTCAAGAAAGTCTGGCAATGCTTAGGTTGGATGGTTTGCTTGATCTGATAATTCCTAGAGGAAGTAATGAATTAGTTCGATTTATTCAAGACAACACACGTATACCTGTTTTGGGACATGCTGATGGAGTATGTCATTTGTTTGTAGACAATGCTGCCGATTTGGATCAAGCAATGCGCATTGCTATTGATAGTAAGACTCAGTATCCAGCAGCTTGTAATGCGATTGAGACCTTGCTTCTTCATCAAGATATCGCGAAGGAATTTTTGACAAAGGCGATCCCTTTGTTTGATCAGCTAGGTGTTCGATTGCTTGGAGATAGCTTGAGCAGAACTTTTGGCGTAGATGGATCTGCAGACGTTGATGATTGGGGAAAGGAATATCTTGATCTTATTCTTGCTGTAAAAGTGGTTTTAAATGTTGATGATGCTATAGACCATATACGTAATTATGGTTCTAGGCATACTGAAGCGATAGTTACCGAGAATCAAGGAGTTGCGGAGAAGTTTCTTCGAGCAGTAGATAGTTCAGGTGTTTATCACAATTGCTCTACTCGCTTTGCAGATGGTTTCCGTTACGGATTTGGTGCTGAGGTTGGAATCAGTACTCAAACCTTGCCCCCCAGAGGACCGGTTGGGTTAGAGGGATTGGTTACTTACCGATATAGATTAAGAGGTGATGGACATATAGCTGCAGAGTTTGCGTCAGGTGAGAAACTCTTCTCATACTTGGATTTACCGTTGTGAAACGACCTCTAAATGAAGGAGTTATTCATGTCTCTCAATTAAAGCTTTGGTCGCATGTAGGTGTTCTTGAAGAAGAACGTATAAATGGTCAATGGTTTAGTTTGGATTTTAGTCTTAGATTAAATTTAGATGCTACTGCTAAGAGCGATAATCTTGAGTTTTCGGCTGATTACAGCCTTGCTATTAAGGCTCTTCAATCTTTTGCTTTTGAATTCTATTGCTTAACTATAGAACATTTCTCTGAGCAAATTCTCCTTAATTTAGAGGCTTTATATGGGCCTGTCCCAATGTTTATTCGTCTATCAAAATGTTCTCCACCTGTAGCTGGGTTTAATGGATCTGTTTCAGTGGATATGAAACGTAATGGCTTTTAATCATAAGATATGAGTCTAGATAGTCGACCCTTGGTTCTAGTTCATGGACTTTGGAATAACCCTAACATTTTCAGGCGTTTAGTTGATTCTTTACCAAATTTTCGTAGAGAGATCTTTATCCCTCATCTTCCTCATCGGTTTGGATTTGTTCCTATAAAGTCACTTGCTGAAGAATTAAATTCAAAAATATTACATAGATATGGTAACGAAACACATATTGATTTACTTGGATTTTCAATGGGAGGATTGGTCTCGAGAGTTTGGTTGCAGGATTTAGGTGGATGTTCACGTACTCACAAGTTTTTAACCATTGGAACCCCTCATTTTGGAACACTTTTAGCACATTTAGTACCTTGTCGTGTCATGCCTGGCGTGGCTGACATGAAGATAAAAAGTGATTTATTGAATGATTTAAATCTTGATATTAACGTTTTAGAGAAATTGGATTGTAGTAGTTTCTATATTCCTTGGGACTTAATGGTTGTACCTGGTTGCAAAGCTATTCTCCCTTTTGGGCTAAGGAAACAACTCCCTGCAATTACCCACCGTGGACTCGTCCTAAACCCTCAGGCTATTAAGTTGATCATTGAAAGGATAGTTATCGATTAGCCTGTTTGAGTCCTGAATGCTTAATTAGTGCATTAGTAGTAGGAGGTCTTCCTCTGAAGAGTTGAAAAATCTCTTCGGGATCTTTACTTCCACCTAGTCCTAGAATTGTATTTCTAAATACCCTTCCTTTCTGGTTAATAAGCTCTTCTTTTTCTAGACCTATTTCTTCAAAGGCTGCAAAAGCATCTGCGCTAAGAACTTCTGCCCACTTGTATGAGTAATACCCTGCCGAATAACCCCCTGAGAAAATATGTCCAAATGCACAGAGAAATCTATCTTCTTCAATAGGTGGTATGACTGTCGTGGTGGCGGCAATCTCTCGCCTTAGTTCATCCGGACTTATCCCTAGTGACTGCTCCCAATCACTATGAAGTCTCAGATCTGTGATGGCAAAATGAAGTTGCCGTAAAGTAGCTAGCCCTGAATTGAAATTACGACTTTCTCTAAGTTTTTGAAACTTTTCATATGGCAGCGGCTCATTTGTTTTCCAGTGTCTAGCTAACCCAAGCAGTGTCTTTTCATCGAGACACCAGTTTTCCATGAATTGGCTTGGAAGCTCTACAGCATCCCATTCGACATTGTTTATCCCAGCTGCTTGTGGGTAGTCGATAGTAGTGAGCATATGTTGTAGTCCATGGCCAAATTCATGGAATAAGGTTTGAACTTCTTCGAAGCTCATTAGGCTAGGCTCATCTCCGAACGGCGGAGTTTGATTGCAAATCAGGTAGGCAATTGGAAGGATTTGTCTACCTTGAGGAGATATTGATTTGATTAGACATTCGTCCATCCATGCCCCCCCACGTTTGCTGGATGGTCGACTATATGGATCAAGGTAGAAAGCCGCTATCTCATCGCCTACTTCATTGAACACTTTAAAAAAACGGACATCATCATGCCACTTGGGTATGTCTTCATCAACTGCGACTATTGAGATGCCAAATAAACGATTGCATAAGTTAAATAGACCTTCTAAAACATTTGGCAACGGGAACCATGGTCTTAATGCTTCTTGGTTTAAGTCGAACTTGTCTTGACGTAATTGCTCAGACAAGAAGCTCAGATCCCATGGAGAGATGTCATCGTGTTCTGTTCCTAGACTCTCTTTTGCGAAGGCCTTGAGATCGGAAAGTTCTTTTTTGGCAGTTGGTAATGCTGCTTTTCTTAATTCCTCAAGAAGTCTTTCTACAGATCCAATGTTTTTGGCCATTTTGGATGAAAGACTTAGGTCAGCCCAGGTTTTGTACCCCAATAAATTTGCCTGCTTTTTTCTAAGAATGAGTATTTCTTCAATTAAAGGTTGGTTGTCTTGTTTTCCATCACTTGCGCGCTTGATATGAGCTTTGTATAAAGATTCTCTTAAGGATCTATTCTTCGCATAAGTCATGAAAGGGATATAACTTGGCATGTCTAGCCCTAGACGCCATGGACCCTTCTCGGCTGTTGGTGAGTTCCCATTTGTTGATAGGTCTGATTGTTCTTTGGCGGACTGAGCAAGTGTTTGAAGTACTCGCTTAGGAAGGCCTTCAACTTCATCCTTTTTAGTAAGCAATAAGCTCCACTTTTGGGTCGCATCAAGTACATTATTGCTAAAAGATGTGCTTAAGTCTGCAAGCCTTTCTGTAATTGAGTTGAACTCTTGTTGTATGGATTGCTCTAGCCCTATGCCTCGATGCTTCATTAAGAGTAATTGATTGTCAAGAATTCTTTTTTGCGTTTGATTTAGTTCATTAGAGCACCCTTCTGCTAACTTGTTAATAACTTTGTAGATAATCTCACTTTGTCCGAGACGATTACTAAAACGAATAACATCAGGTTGAAGTTTTGAATATACTTCTCGGAGTTTCGTCGTATTGCATACTGCATTTAAATGCGAGACTA
>QCFS01000049.1 GCA_003278365.1 Prochlorococcus sp. AG-363-M17
TGGTACTACCAGTCAGGTACACCAACTGTATCTGTAAGTCAAAAGTGGGTCCCTGAAGAAGGTATATTAAAAGTTTTCTTCTCACAAAAAACAGATCCAACACCGTTGCAAAAAATAAAGTCTCCATTGGTGATACCGATATCGATGGCCATTTTTAGTGAGGGAAAGAAATTACAGAAAGACAACTTATTTATCCTAAAGAATAGCAAAGATAGTCTTGTCTTTAAAGGTCTTGAACATTGTAAAAAGGAGCCATACCTTTCTCTATTTAGAGAACTATCAGCCCCAGTTAAAATAGATTATCCCATAGGTCTAGATCAATTACTAAGTCTCATGAAAAATGACGATAATGTCTTCAGCAAATGGGAAGCATCTCAATCAATTGCGAAGAAAATTATAATAGATAGAGTCAATGGATTAACTAATATTGAAGTAGAAGACTCATACATAGAAATACTAAAAGATTTTCTACAATCTGACAATGTATTAGATTCACGAGCTCTTGCTTATTTGTTGAATTTGCCTGAGCGATCAGACTTGGAATCTTGTCAAGATTTAGTGGACCCAATCGGCATATATTTATCAATTATTAGCTTTCAGAAAAAACTTGGGAAAGCCTTAGCATATGAACTCAAAAAAAAGCTTCTTAGAGTTAAACCAAATTTGACAAAATCATGGCCAGAGGGACAAGGAGAAAGGCTTCTTACCTCAGTCATCTGGCTTTGGTTATCAATTGCAGACGACAAGCCTACTCATATCTGTGCTCTAAATGCCGTAAAAGAAGACTCTATGACCTTAAGCAAAGCAGCCCTCAATGCACTTAAAAATGTCAATTGCCAAGAAAGAGATCTCGCATTAGAAATCTTTTATAAAAGATGGAGTAAAAGACCAGAAGTTCTTGATGCTTGGTTTAGTATTTGTGCTTCAATTCCAAGATCAAATGGCTTAAACCATATTCATGAATTAATAAAACACCCTCTTTTTGATCCCCTGGCCCCAAATGCAATCAGAGCAATCCTAGGCGGTTTAGAGAATAATTCAATAATATTCCACGCAAAAGATGGTAGTGGTTATGAATTTATAGCAAATCAAATTCTGGCAATAGACAAAAGAAATCCAATCATTGCGTCTCGATTCGTGAAGGTTTTTAAAGGGTGGAGAAAATATCTACCTGTTCACAAAGACGCTATGTCAGAAACGATAAATAAATTATACGCGAATAAATTATCAACAAACACCAAAGAGATTCTTGAACTTATAAGAGCTAATTAAAAGACCTTTTAATTACGGAACATTGAACTAACTGAACTCTCTTCATGTATTCTCCAAATTGCCTCTCCTAACATGTTTGCTACAGATAATACTTTTAACTGAGGGAAGGATCTCTCCTCTTGGAGAGGGATACTATTGGTAACGACAACTTCTTCAAAGAGTCCTGTTTCAGAGAGTCTTTCAAGAGCAGGTGGTGAGAAAACGGGATGTGACGCACAAGCTATAACTCTTTTTGCGCCTTGCTCTCTTAATAAGCGAGCTCCTGCATAAATAGTCCCTCCTGTATCAATCATGTCATCTATAACTATTGCTGTTTTGCCAATTACATCTCCTATAACAGTAAGACTTTCAGACACATTATGAGCAGCACGTCTTTTATCAATAATTGCCAAAGGTGCATCATTCATTTGCTTTGCGAAAGCCCTAGCACGAGCAACACCTCCAACATCAGGAGAAACAACAACTATCTCTCCCAGATTCTTAGTGGAAAGATAATCGACTAAAACTGGGGACCCGTAAATATGATCACAAGGGATGTCAAAGTATCCTTGTATCTGTGCTGAATGGAGATCCATAGCCAAAACTCTATCAACCCCAGATGTAACAAGTAAATTAGCTGTAAGCTTTGCAGTAATAGACTCTCTTCCGGCAGTTTTACGATCAGCTCGGGCATATCCGAAATAAGGTATAACTGCGGTAATTTGTCTTGCTGAAGCCCTCTTACATGCATCAACCATAATCATGAGCTCCATTAAATTATCGTTAACAGGTGCACAAGTTGGTTGCACCAAAAAAACATCACATCCACGAATAGATTGTTGAATCTGAAGATAGAGCTCACCATCAGCGAAACGTTTACACACCCTTGGTCCTACCGAGATGCCAAGATAGTCTGCGATCTCCTGGGCTAGAGAAAGATTTGAAGAGCCACTAAATAGTCGAAGTCGCCTTGTATCAGGAGATACCCTCTCCTGCTCCGATCTTTCTGCGGTCAAGAAAGTTTTCACGATAGCCGCAAGCGTAATCCTTTCATTCTTGATGCTAGTCCTGATAGGACAACTAACCAATCCTTTTACCTAGTAATTTTCGAAATGGCCAATCAGCCCCTATTCCTAATTACTGCAGGAACTATCGATAAAGAAGAATTTCAACATGCCTGTCAGGATTTAGCTAATGGGTGGGGATGCAATCTGAGAGAGCAAGACTGTTCCTCTGAACCTAATTCCTCATTAAAAGCATTAGGGTCAGATTATTTAATGGTAAAGCTTGATGGAGATCCGGCAGTTTCAAAAACAAATGGTGGCAGCTGGCTTGAAGCACTAGGTTCTTGGAAGAAATTAGCCATTTTATTTACCTCGCCCCTTCATGATTCAAATGAAATAGGTGGAGTGGCAGCAGCATATGTGGCTCTTTGCGAAAAATTGGAAGTGCCTTTAGTAGGGATTATTCAAGTAGGAGGCGAATGGAATGAGAGTTTAAGGAAGAAAGAAGGGTTACCCTGGTGCGGGAAGATATCCCTAAAGTCTAAATCAGGAAAAGTGCATAATGATGAGATTTCTAATCATTATGAAGAGCTCAAAGAGATTATTATTATCCTCAAAAAGTCAATCAATAAGGTTTAAAAAGTTCAAGTTCTCTGGATAATTAATGGATTAAATTACTTAAGAAGCGATTTAATTACTTACCTCAAACCCAAAGGCATATCTATCCATTCAATATTTTCAGTTGTATTAATCACAACTGATAGCAGATTCATGAGTTCTCTATAAGAAAGGTTAGTGTCTACATCACTTAGAAGCTTTTCTAAGAAAGGCTCTAACCTAACATTAGAATCATAAGCTTTCATCTGCTCAAATAATGAGTCAGCTAGAGACTTGACTCTATCTCTCCTATCAGAAGAACCAGAATTGATAAATTTTTCAGTTGCTTGTCGAAGGTATTTTCGCCTATCTAATAGAGAGCTTTCGTCAAGAAAGAGAAAAGATCTATCACTATCTTCTTCAGTAGAAAGAGTTTTAGAAGTTGAAGCGTGTAAACGACCCATATAATTCGT
>QCFS01000050.1 GCA_003278365.1 Prochlorococcus sp. AG-363-M17
CGCTTGCAGGGTTGCTATCAGCATTCTGCTTTTTTTTATTTTGTTTTAGGTTTAAATCTCTCAATTTTTTCTACCTAGGTAATTAATGATCTCTGAAGGTTTTTGGTTTTATGTGATTACTACCTCTCTCAACATTGCTAGTGAATGAATATTCTTTGGCAAGTTTGTTGCTATCCAGAAATCAATTACGGCTAAAAGCCTTAGCCAAACATTTTTGGGACCCATTAGCTTTCCGTCTTTCCCAAAGGGGAGCTCTGATTTAACAAGTCTTTGCAAGAGGGCAAGTTCGGATGGATTTAATTTCACGGTTGAATTTTCAAAAGAGCCTATAGCGAAACCTTCATCAGGAATCAGGCTGCATTTCCATTCCCAGTTTCCAATTGGAGGATCAAGAGGCAAGTCCTCTTTGCAGCATCTTTGGAGCGGAATGCCATAACCACCTATAGCAAGGAGATGAATACAAGCTTGAACAATAATTGCAAGTATTAAACATTGATCTTTATTGACCTCTCGCCCTTCTACCTCTAGGCGCTTTAGATGCATTAGGACAGTGCTAAGAAGCCCAGGGATGGGGGCATTTGATGAGACAAGCATTAGGCTTAGTTCTGATAAAGCTTGGGCTGCGGCAAGAGTCTCAATCTTTTGACCTACGGCATTGAAGTTATGAATGATTTTTAATTGTTTAATTCTGGCTAAGCCACGTCTGCCGACAACTTGCGCCTCAATCAATGAAAGAGGCGTAGCTGCTGCCAGCCTACTTTTTGGTCGGCGTGCACCCGGTACAGCAAGTCTGGTAATACCTTCTTGATCACTTAAAATAGTTATTAGTCGGTCATTTTCACCCAAAGGACCAACTTTTAGAGATAATCCTTGAATCTTTCTTTCTGGAATCATATATGGATCTTACGTATTGATTGAATCAGCTGTGGTCCATTGCTTGTACCAATAAAATCGGCTCCTGCTTTAATTAAACTTAGGGTATTTTCAATTGTATGTATACCCCCCACAGCTTTTATTAAGCACTTATTATTTACGATCTTGGTTAATTTATTGATGTCGGATTTAGTTACAGAGCGCCCAAAACCATTACCAGTTTGTAGTGACCTTACTCCTACCTCTAGTGAGGCATTTATGGCAAGATTAAGAATCTCAGGGGTTAAGTTTTGCATGTCTAGTATTACTGTTACCGGTAAACCTACGTTGCATATCTCATAGAGCTCTTCCCCAAAACTACTTATATCCCCCTTACTTAATGAATAGAAATTTGGTACAACATCTAATTCCTCTGCTCCATTTTCAGCTGACCACTCTGCTTGACTTTTCTTTAACTCTAAAGGAATTGCTCCGAAAGGAAAGGCAATAGCAGATATTAATTTTGTCGAGCTCGTTGCTCCTAGCCTTGAGCGAGCGGCAGGTATTCGGCTAAGACTTGTACATAGACCTCTAAACCCTAGCGTTTTTGATGCGTCACAGTATTTATTAAAAACCTCTTCTTCAATATGAGGATCAAGTAATGCTTGATCAATCAGAGGTGCTATGTCGGGCAGGTCTGATTCTTGTTTTTTAGATTGCATGTCTACTTAATACTTATTCACGTGAAATAATTAATCCATAACCACCATGAGTTCTCTTGTAAATCACCTGTAACTCCTTGCTCTCCTCTTCGCAAAATAGATAGAAATCATGATCAATAAGGTCAAGTTGAACCCTTGCTTGTTCTACGGACATAGGACTCATTGTGAAGTATTTTTTGCGAATTCCTCGGGATGGAATATTGGCTTCCTTGCCATCTAAGAGAGAGCCTTCTACCAGGTCTTCTTCTAGAACTGCTTCAGTAGTAGGGGTAATAGATGCCTTGTGACCTGAACTGTGATGATGATCAGTATTACGATCTTTGAATCGACGAAGTTGTCGGCATAATTTGCTTGCCACCAGATCGATACTTGCATACAAGTTTTCGCTCCGTTCTTGAGCTCTTATGACTACCCCGTTTGCGAAAACAGTTACCTCAGCAGTTTGTTGTGGCACTCTTGGGTTGCGTGCGACTGAAAGATGTATGTCCGCTTCCTGCACCATTCCTCCAAAGTGGTGCAAAGCTCTTTCTAGCTTCGATTGAGTGTATTCACGAATTGCTGGTGTTATTTCAAGATTTCGACCATGGATCAAGAGCTTCATGTCATCCCTCCAGTGCCTTTAGATAATGGCAAGTTAATTGTAAGGAAGACATCGTCCGAGAATCTTTCGGCTTTTCTTTTTGAACCATCTGAGCTTGTGCCATTTGAAACAGCCTTGAGATGGCAGAAGAATTGGCAAAATCTACTGTTATCAGAGAATGTAGCGGAGCAGGCCGTATGGTTCCTTCAGCATTCGAGTTGTTACACCCTTGGGAGAGGGGCTTCAGAGAGCAATCTACTTTTCGACCCTAATGATCCTCCTTTGAATTTGTATCGAGCAGATCGCGGTGGCGAAGTAACTCATCATATGCCTGGACAACTTGTCGTTTATCCAGTATTGAATCTTCGCTTTTATAAAACTGACTTGCACTGGTACTTGAGAGAATTAGAGGATGTTTTGATTCGTTTATTAAGACTTTTGGGATTGAAAGGAGAGAGGATTCCTGGCCTGACGGGGGTTTGGGTGAGGGATCGCAAAGTTGCTGCGATTGGTGTTGGTTGTCGTCGTTGGATAACACAACATGGCTTAGCTCTTAATGTTGATTGTGATTTGTATGGTTATAGGGCTGTCGTTCCATGTGGTTTGGAGGAACATCCAATTGGAAGATTGATAGATTGGATCCCTGGGATAACGGTTAAAGAAGTGCAGCCCCTTTTGAAAAATTGCTTTAGTAAAACTTTTGGCTTGGATTGGGATAATTACAAGGGTTAGATATCCTTTGCAAAGTCATGAAACCTTTACTACCAATAGCTTTT
>QCFS01000051.1 GCA_003278365.1 Prochlorococcus sp. AG-363-M17
GTTAATGTTAATCAGCAGCTATTTCCTTACTGGAGCTGCTGAGTCGGGTTGGACCGCCTACCCTCCTCTAAGTATTACGACACCTGCAGCAGGACAAATTATTTGGATAATTAGCGTTCTTTTGCTAGGAGGAAGTTCTATTTTTGGTGGAATTAACTTTATAGCCACAATCCTGAAGTTAAGGCGTCCTGGCTTGAAGTTAATGCAATTACCTATGTACTGTTGGGCAATGCTTGGAACAAGCATATTAGTAGTTCTTTCAACACCCGTTCTTGCAGGTACATTAATTCTTTTAAGTTTTGACATCGTTGCTCATACAGGATTCTTTAACCCTTCTCTTGGTGGGAATGTAATCGTCTACCAACATTTATTTTGGTTCTATTCTCATCCTGCGGTTTACATAATGGTCTTACCAGCCTTTGGACTGGTAAGTGAAATACTTCCAGTTCATTGCAGAAAGCCACTTTTTGGATACCCAACTATGGTCTACTCGATCATGGCGATAGTAGTTCTTGGCCTAGTCGTATGGGCCCACCATATGTTTACAAGTGGTACACCACCTTGGATGCGCCTTTTCTTCACAATTGCGACATCATTTATTGCTGTTCCAACTGGTATCAAATTCTTTAATTGGGTTGCGACCCTATGGGGAGGGAGGATTTCTCTAAACAGTGCCGTATTATTCTCCTGCGGCTTTATTATTAATTTCGTGCTAGGTGGAATTACAGGAGTCGCTCTTGCACAAGTTCCTTTCGATATTCATGTTCACGACACCTACTTTGTAGTCGCTCACTTTCACTACATAGTCTATGGTGGATCCGTTTTTGTGATTTTCTCATCGATATATCATTGGTATCCAAAGTTCACAGGTCGAATGCTCAATGAGAATCTAGGAAGATTGCATTTCCTTATTACTTTTATTGGATTTAATTTGTGCTTTGCTCCTCAGCATTGGCTTGGACTTAATGGAATGCCTCGAAGAGTTGCTGAATACGATCCTCAATTCACCTTTGTTAATCAACTTAGTAGCGTTGGAGCATTGTTAATGGCAATAAGTACGATTCCTTTTTTATGGAATGTTCTACAAAGTGCTTTTAATGGAAAAATTGCAGGAGATAATCCCTGGCAAGCTCTTACACCAGAATGGTTGACCAGCTCACCTCCTCCAGTTGAGAACTGGAAGGGTCCTGCTCCACTTGTAAAAGAACCATATGGATATGGATTAAATACAGCAGCAAAGGAATCCCTTATAGAAACAACTGTCGAGCAAAAAGAATGACTACTCTTGCACCACCAGATCCAAGTTCAGAGCAACAACTGGAAAACAATCATGACCCTGAGCATGAACATGGAGACTTTCGATTATTTGGACTAGCGACTTTTCTTGTTGCGGATGGCATGACATTCGCTGGTTTCTTTGCCGCCTATCTGACATACAAATCAGTCAACAGTCTCCCTGATGGTGCAATCTACGAACTAGAGCTTGCGTTACCAACTCTTAACACCATCTTGTTGCTTCTAAGCAGTGCCACTTTTCATCGCGCTGGCCAGGCACTTAAAAAAAACGACTCAAATATTTGCCGGCGTTGGCTACTAATCACTGGTGGACTTGGAATAGCTTTTTTAGCCAGCCAAATGGTGGAATACTTCACACTACCTTTTGGGCTCACTGACAATCTTTTTGCAAGTACTTTCTATGCCCTCACAGGATTCCATGGGCTTCATGTCACTCTCGGAGCAATAATGATTTTTATTGTCTGGTGGCAAGTGCGTTCACCAGAAGGACGTGTCACCAGCCAAAACAATTTCCCATTAGAAGCAGCAGAGCTCTACTGGCACTTTGTGGATGGCATATGGGTAATACTTTTCCTGATCCTGTACATCCTTTAAAGAGCATCATAAATCACTCGATCAGAACAAAGTTGAAAAAATCGGTTGCCAACTTTGATTATCAAGTCATAATTACTTTAATTATGCTGGCAAAATGCTAGTCGGGAAAGAACTACTGGACAAAGCTCGCTCTCTCAGCAATCGGTCTGAGGAGGAAATCGCAAGAGGCTGCGGCTACGTTGGCCCAAGCGGACGCGTCCTTCGCAAGAGCTTCTATAGAGCACTTGTAGAAGCCAAAGGATACAAGCTCCCGTCTAGCTCTGGAAGGGGAAGAGCTTCAAGGGGACGTCAAGCCGAATTTCGCACTCGAGTTCATGGCAATGGGAACCTCCTAATTGGTCATGCCTATACGCGCAAATTGGGTCTAGAGCCAGGGCAAGAGTTCAGAATTGAACTACACCGAGATTCTCGAGTAATTGGCTTACAACCTTTGAAAGAGAAAAAATCTCCCTCTTAAGTTCAAGGGTTAGTTAAAGCTACATTCAACCTGAAATCCTCTAATAGCAGGGTTTGCTATGAATATTTTATGTTGCCTTTAATTAAATGTTTCTAGATATTTTATTTAACTGCTCATTGGCAATTCACTAAACCCATCCATTATTAGCCAACCAATCATTAGAAATGCTGTTGTTGTTTATAGAAGGGCGAGGAGCCTTTTGAATAAATCTTTCTGTGTACTTCGCCAGTAAGTCTGCTTCTAGATTTACAAAAGCACCTACCTGAAGATCTTTTAAAGAAGTGGTTCCCCAAGTATGGGGGATTACAGCTATCCAAAACCTGCTCCCATCATCAATACACCCTGCTACCGTCAAACTCACTCCATCCAAGGCAATACTGGCTTTTTCACATATATAGCGTCCGAAAAAACTCTCCTCCCAACGCACCTCAAGCTTC
>QCFS01000052.1 GCA_003278365.1 Prochlorococcus sp. AG-363-M17
ATCTTATGGCATGTTCTGTATACGCTATATCTTTAGGCTCTACATGAACCCTTATAGATATCTCCTTCCCATTAGATTTTATATATTTATCTTTCACCTCAGCCAAATTACCTGCTACTAGTGCAAACAGGTAGGAAGGTTTAGGGAAAGGATCGTGCCATATAGATCTCTTTTCGCCGGTTGTTAGAATCTTCTCTTCTATTAGATTTCCATTGCATAGAATAGTTTTATATGCATTCTTATTGGTCTGAATTGTCACAGTAAACTCACTTAATATGTCTGGCCTGTCAGGATGATATGTAATCCTTCTAAATCCTTCTGCTTCGCATTGAGAAACTATTAATCCATTACTAAAGTACAACCCTTCAAGAGAGGTGTTCTTGTATGGATTTATAATACCCACTATTGTGACTTTAAAACGCTTTTCGGCTGGAGTAACTATCTCTAGGTCTTCATTGTTTTCTTTGTATTCAGTTTCTTTTAGTTTTCTGTTCCCTAAATGGATGCTAACTAGTTTTATGTCAATCCCTTTTAGTACTATCTTCTGAGTACCTTTATTGACTCTTTCAATATACATTTCATTCACGACTTCTATATCTAGCTCTCTAATTGTGAATCTTAGGTTGATCTTAGGTATCAAAAAGGGATACTGACTGTAACCACTTAAGTATGTGAAATTATCTTTTGGCATTGATTTTATTATGAGAATAGGCTGTTTTTTCTCAGTGCTGCATAGCTTTACCCTTTCAATTGAGTGAGTTAACGTATTTTGAAAGGTTGCTAATTCTTTTTATTACCTTCTTTTTCTTTTCTTCTGAGACTTATCATTTGATTTTTGGTTGTCTTTAATTGCTTTTTTAACCTTCTTTACAATATCTTCAGGGACTTCTTTTGGGCAAAACTCAATTGCACCTGTGATGATTTGAATTTCTGCACCTGTGAATAGTTGCTTGTTGCTTAGCTTTTTGTCACCGACTGAGGCAACTTTTCCGCCATGTCTGCCATTAAGTACTTGGGTATAAGTTGCTGCTGCTACTCCTACGGCTTTCGGAAACTCAATCCCAGCAGCACGGGCATTGCAAACATATGAAGAGCCCATCCCCCTGTACAGGAAGATATCTTCTTTGGTGGCTGGCTTGCCAGAGTCCTCAGCTTTTGTCGGGAGAGTGCCAGCTGAAAAGATCATCCCAAGAGGTACCACTATTAAGGCTCTTGCTATGCGCTGCATTCTTAGGGTTATAGGAGCGGCCAAAACGAATTTTTAATTATGTCTGGACACTCTGCCTTAAAACTGAGCCATTTAAAACCCCCTGCAAACTAAGGTAAAAATGCAATAAATTTTTTACTTCTATTTTTGACTACTATCACTAAGCTTTGTAGCTGAAATAGGAAGTTGTCCTTTTTTATGAGTCCTTATTGATAAATACTTTCAAATAGGGCAAACAATTTTCTATTATTATGTATCAAATGCTTCTAAGCCTATTCACTGTTTAAGCTCCTTTTTCGCTAAGCCTTAGATTTTTCAGTCCATAATTTGGATTCTATTTTCGTATTCATTAGAAGTAGTATAAGAAAATTGTTCTTTTTTTTGCACTATCGGATCATAAATTCTAGGACCTTCTTCAATGTGTTTATATCTAATTATATGGATAATTAGTCATTTGTTCCCAAAAAACCATAGGGTGTCCCTCAACTTTGATAGTTCTCGCAAGTTTTGGATCTAGTTGATCCCAGCGAAAGACAACAGCTTCAACTGTTGCTAGTTGCTTCTAGTCATCATTTGTCTAGAGGTGATTTGAGATCGTTGATTAATTTTTTAGAGGGTCAGGACTGCGGTTTTCAGGTAACTCTAGAAATAATTGATCCCAAGAAGCAACCAGAATTGCTTGAGCTCCATCGGTTGGTTGCTATTCCCGCTTTAATCAAGACACACCCTTCCCCTAAGCAAATTTTTGCGGGAACTTCCCTTTTTCAGCAGTTTCAAGGGTGGTTGCCAAGATGGCAACAGGAAAGAATGCAAAAAGGTCTTGGATTGAGTCTTCGTCCAGCAGAACTTGATATCAGCAGAACACAGAGGGAATTGAAGCTAGAAGATGAACTTTTGGTTTTGCGCCAAGAGAATCAAACTCTTATTAATCGAATTGATGCCCAAGAACGGCTGCTCAGAATGGTTGCTCATGAATTGAGAACTCCTCTTACTGCTGCAGCATTGGCTCTTCAAAGTCAGCGACTGGGCCAGATAGACCTTTCTCGTTTTCAAGATGTTATTAAAAGAAGGCTCGACGAAATTGAAGTGCTTTCAAAAGATCTTTTAGAGGTTGGAAGTACTCGTTGGGAGGCATTATTTAACCCTCAAAAATTAGATTTAGCAATTCTTGCTGCAGAGGCAATTCTTGAGTTAGAAAAGCTTTGGCTTGGACGCAGGATTGAAATTCATACTGATATACCTTCTGATCTTCCTCAGGTTTTTGCAGATCAGCGAAGAATGCGACAGGTCTTGCTAAATCTTCTGGAGAATGCTCTCAAGTTTACTCAAGATGGTGGAAATATTTCCTTAACAATGATTCATCGTACAAGTCAATGGGTTCAAGTTTGCGTTACAGATAGTGGCCCAGGTATTCCGGAGGAAGAGCA
>QCFS01000053.1 GCA_003278365.1 Prochlorococcus sp. AG-363-M17
AATTGCTCCGGAATAATCCTTTAGTTTTTGCTTTGCATTGCCACGGTTGTAATACGCATATTCATACCTTGGATTGATGTCTAGTGCCTTATTAAAATCAGCAATTGCTCCGGAATAATCCTTTAGTTTTTGCTTTGCATTGCCACGATTGATATACGCCTCTGCCAAACTTGGATTGATCTCGATTGCCTTACTGAAATTAGAAATCGCGCCGTAGTAATCACCTTCATCATATTTATCAATTCCTCGGTTGTAGTAGAAAACAGCACTCTCTGCCTGCGCTTTTTCAGGAACAGAAAGAATTACCGCAGCACTTGTCAAAGCAGCACCAGTCCCTATCACCAGAGGTTGCCCGACAGGTATCAAAGACAGGACAGCAGCAATAGCAGTGCTACGAAGTTTCATCGTCAATTACCACTTACGTATTTAAGGATTGAAAGAACAGTGATCGTAATTACTCCATAGATCCATATGGTCCCACTGTTATCTGATAGTTGCTCCAACCATTGGGGTAGACCTTTGTTATCGATAATCAGGATGTAGACGAATCCAAGAATTAATAGTGGAACGAACAGCGCTAGAAAAGGATTCATTCGCAATGCTCCTTCAATAATTCAGCAGCATCTTCATCTCCTAATTCTGCTGCTTTTTTCCAATCTTCACAAGCACCTTTGAGGTCTCCTATTTCTTTTTTTGCTTTTCCTCTTTCTCTATAAACATCACTTTCTTCTGGGTCCTTATAGGGATCAAGTTCTAATGTTTTG
Organism: Prochlorococcus sp. AG-363-M17; assembly: GCA_003278365.1. GTDB lineage: Bacteria > Cyanobacteriota > Cyanobacteriia > PCC-6307 > Cyanobiaceae > AG-363-P08. Next base: position 765 of record QCFS01000053.1, read on the forward strand.
TTGAAATCTAATATTGCCCCTTCAAAATCTCCATGAATACTTTTTGCATAACCACGATGATAGTAAGCAGTAAAGAATTCGGAGTCTAGTTCAACTGCTTTTCCATAAAATGAGATTGCCTCCTCATAATTACCAAGATCATCTAAAAGGTTCCCAATATTAACGTAAATAGTTAAGTCTTTTGCTGGGTTTATTTCTATTGCTTTTTTGAAATCATTTATTGCTCCTTTGTAATCCTCTATATGATACTTACAAGTGCCTCTCTTCTCGTATAAATTATAATCAATTGGTTGCATTCCTATTGCTTTATTATAGTCATCAATTGCTTCTTTGTTATTACCTAAATCATAGTTTGAATCACCACGAATAATGTAGGCATCAAAGTATTCTGAATCAATTGCCAATGCTTTTGTGGAACTATCGATTGCCAACTTATAAGCACCTCCGCGGTATTGTTGATTCGCAAGTTGAGAGTATTCTTTGGCACCTGCTTCTATCTTTCTACCATCCTTTGTAGTAAAGGGTTCTCCTAGTTTAGTAGGTGATTGCAGTCCAAGATCGTCTTTTTTTGCTTCTAAAAGTGCCTCATAGAAGGCAGTGAAATTCAGACGCTCCTTTCCATCTTTTTTAGTAGATACATAACCACACTCTCGAACCAGATCAGACTTGCTTACATCTCCCAAAGATTTAACTTTTTCTAATAACTCCTTCCCTGTAAGCATTCCTGAAGAGATATTGGGATCTTCCTTGTCCTTCAATAAGTCATCAGTACTCAATTCCTTCTCATCTCTTCTAGCAATCATCAGACCTGCACCAACCACCAGAGCAGTCGATCCAATAACAACTGGTTTGTCCACTTTCAGCAGGGACAAACCAGCAGCAGTGGCAGCACCAACTCCTAAGGCAATAGCAGTATTCCTGAGTTTCATTCAGACCGTCTGACTACCTAGGTAATCTAGTCAGGACCTGTGATCTCATCAGAAAGCAGTAGCAATAAGGCATTAAGAAGGGGGTGAGATTTCGGTCACCCCCTTTGAGTCAGGCACTTATTTTTTCGAACCGTCGTGCCTTAACTCCTGACCTTGTTCTAATACTCTGAGATCAGGATTCAATGGTGATAAACACCTGTTTTCAGATGACTTGATTTATTCGCATTGATTTCTTACCCACTTAGCAGAACTTTCTTTTCCAAGAGATGCTGATTCTCTCCAATCAGCACAAGCACCTTTCATATCTCCTATTAGTTCCTTTGCAATTCCACGGTTTCCATACGCATCTGCATCCTTTGGATTGATCTCAATTGCTTTGCTGTAATCAGCAATTGCTCCGTAATTATCTCCTGATTTCCTCTTTGCAATTCCACGGTTGTTATACGCATCTTCATACCTTGGATTGATCTCTATTGCTTTGTTGTAATCAGATATTGCTCCGTAATTATCTCCTGATTTGCTCTTTGCAATTCCACGGTTGTTATACGCATCTACATACCTTGGAATGATCTCTATTGCTTTGTTGTAATCAGCAATTGCTCCGGAATA
>QCFS01000054.1 GCA_003278365.1 Prochlorococcus sp. AG-363-M17
TTATCTGCAAAATATGGGAGTACAAATGGCTGCTGTATGGGCATTACTTAGCGCAGGAGGGATAGGAGCAGGCTTAGCCCTTAAAGAACCTGTTCAAGAGTTTTTTGAATATATAACCATACTTCTTGATAAACCATTTCAAAAAGGTCAATTTATTAATGTCCAGAATGTATGGGCTTCTGTTGAAAGTGTAGGTGTACGATCAACAAGGTTAAGAAGTCTACATGGTGAAATAATTGTAATGAGTAATAGTGCCTTAACGAAAAGTACAATATCAAATTATGCCCAGATGAATCGTCGAAGAATCTCCCATAAGATAGGAGTTGTCTATGATACAGATCATCTAACTATGATTAAAATTCCACAACTGCTTGAAGACATAATCAATTCAACGGAAGATGCAGAGTTTGATCGGGCACACTTTACTGACTTTGGAGATTATAGTTTAAACTTTGAATTTGTTTATTATGTACCCACTAATAACTATAAGAGAGCAATGAATGCTCAAGAGAAAATAAATTTAAGTATTATGCAATCATTTGAGAAAAACAAGATAGAGTTCGCATTTCCTACTAAAACTGTTCATCTAATAGAGGATAAAGTTTAATTATGCAATGTCTCGTTGTTCTAAACCAAATCTGATAGAAGATGTTTAGACATATTCCACAAACTAACGGCTAACTCCTTGTTATTAGATTCTACGCTAGTTTCAGAACACTCGAATACCTTTCTAAATAGATTAACTAACTTATTTGTATAGAATTTAAATCCAGTAATGTAGTATTTATCTTGAGTTGCTATGTTAAAAAGAATCTTACCGGCATTTTGGGGAGATTCTGTAATCCTAAGAATATCTCGGGCTACAAAAGCAAAAAGAAGTTGACCTACTTCATTATATTTTCTACTATCACGAAAAAAGCCATCTCTACTACGAGGAATAACTAATCCAGGAGCCCATGCAATGACGGGTACCTCAAAATAACGTTCTTTAATAACTTTTGAGAGGTGTTTAGCAAAGAGAATATTACAAAGTTTACTGTCTTTATATGCTTTATCAGCGTTAAATGAATTTAAACCATTAAGCATAACTATAGGTCTTAGATCTAATCCAGATAGGTCTCCAAGTCCAGCTGATTCTCCAATTCTACCTCCAGGCGTTAAAGGATTATGTACTTCAGATGATGTTATAACAACTCTAGGGTTAGGTGATTTCATCAATAGTGGAAGTAGTTGATTTGTTAATAAATAATGTGCCAAATGATTTACAGCGAATGTTAATTCAAGATTTTGGCTGGAGAATCTAGGTTCTTTTGAACCAGTATATTGAAGTCCAGCATTTAGTATCAGAGCATCAATTTTAGAAAAAGACTTAAGTATTGTAGATGAAAATGATAAAACACTATTTAAATCTGATAGATCCATTACCGGTGTATTTAGTTTAAACAAATGATTTGACGTAAACTCAGGTTCTAAATCTCTAGCTAGTCTTTCAAATATTTCCTTAGATCTATCTAAGGATCTACATGGAAGAATTACATCAAAATCATTCCTTAAAAAATTCTTTACAGCTTCATAGCCAATACCAGAACTACCTCCTGTTATTAAAATCACTTTTGATTCAGCCATGATCAATGATAAGTTGTTGTAAAAAAGCTTTATCCAATAAAAGCAATTCCTCTCACCTTATATCAATTTATACGAAATTAGGTGTTGTACGTAAGTTCCGAAATGTTACGATCAAAAAGCACTCTTAAAGAAGATACTAGACATAAGGACTTTTAGATATAGATTATAAGAGTCTCAACAGGATCCATAATGAAACTTAGAACTTGTTCACGCATTTTATCAACAAGCTTGTTGATAACAATCTCTGGTTTTACTCTACCGGCTAATTCAAGTGACGGGCCCAAGGAACTTCCTGCTCTTGAAAAAGGAATATTTACACTCCAAAAGAAATCCTTTACCTCTGAAAGGTTAAGAGGATTAGGTTTCGGAAAAGATTATTGTTGGGAATTGATTTACGGAGAAAATTGTACTATAAAGTGACTTATAATAGTGGTTTCTATTAAAACCAATCCAATATTAGTCTATCTAAATAGAAATCTAATACCTCTAACTTATAATGTTTTAGCCTAGACTTTGAACTATTAGAATTGGGAATACATCAACACCTTTACTGACTCGAAATAAATTATACCTGTACAGCCAATCGATCCACCCCAAAAGAAAGCTCTGAGAACTGGTACATTAAGAA